>CADBAC010000171.1 GCA_902792495.1 Ruminococcus flavefaciens
CCTTAAAGACTTGAAAAATTCTTTATTTCTGGCGTGTACCCTATCATGGGGCAAAATTAATAGTCTTGGGAAACAGATTTGAGAAGATCCTTCTTCAAAATGTCTACCTCAATAATACATACAAAACTTCTTTATCAGTACAGCAATTATGGATGGGCGGTTCAGCTTTAAAAATAAGGGACGGTATAATAAATAGTAGGGGACGGCGTCCTCGACGTCCCGAAATTGTATTTGCGTATAGAAAACATCACGGGCGCTCTGAAAGCGCCCGTTTGTTTATGTGTTGTCTGAAACTGCAATTACTTTCTGTAGCCGTTAGGGTTGTTCTTCTGCCAGTTCCATGTATCACGGCACATATCAGCCAGAGTTTTCTCGGTCTTCCAGCCGAGAACCTTCAGAGCCTTGTCTGCGTTTGCATAGCTTTCAGCAAGGTCTCCGGGACGTCTTTCACCGTAAACGTGGTTGATCTTGATATTGTTCACGTTCTCGAAAGTTTCAACTATCTCGGTAACGCTGTAAGGAGTGCCTGTACCGAGGTTGAAGATCTCAACGCCCTTTGCACCGAATACATAGTCGATAGCCTTTACGTGGCCCTTTGCAAGGTCGGTAACGTGGATATAGTCACGGCGGCAGGTACCGTCGGGAGTATCGTAGTCTCTGCCGAAGATAGTCAGCTTCTCACGGCGGCCTACTGCTACCTGAGCAACGTATGGCATGAGATTATTCGGAATACCCTGTGGGTCTTCGCCTATCTTGCCCGAAACGTGAGCGCCGATAGGATTGAAGTAGCGGAGGAGCACTACAGAGAGGTCCTTGTCAGCCTTTGCAGCATCTTCAAGTATCTGCTCCATCATTACCTTAGTCCAGCCGTATGGGTTGGTGCAGGTGCCTCTCTTCATTTCTTCTGTGTAAGGAACGGGATTTTCCTCGCCGTAAACAGTAGCGCTTGATGAGAATATGATATTCTTTACGCCGTGCTTTTCCATACATTCCAGAAGTGTGAGGGTAGTGTCGATATTATTTCTGTAATATGCGACAGGCATTGCTACGGATTCGCCCACAGCCTTGAGTCCTGCAAAATGGATAACAGCGTCGATCTTGTTTTCGCTGAAAAGAGCATCGACCTTTTCCTTGTCCTTGATATCCACTTCGTAAGCCTTGACGGACTTTCCTGTTATCTCCTCTACTCTGTTGATGACCTCGGGACAGCTGTTAGAGTAGTTATCAGCTATAATAACGTCATAGCCTGATTCGAGAAGTTCAACAGCGGTGTGTGAGCCGATGTAGCCTGCGCCGCCTGCCAGTAAAATAGTGCTCATAGTTTTAACTCCTTATGTGAAAATTTATTTTAAAACTGATTCATGGATGGCAAAGTGCTTTGGTATACCGTTTTCCGTAATAAGATTAAGGTCGCCCTGGATAAGAGGGAGGAAGTATTTGAGAGCGAAATCACGGATATTGTTACCTGCTGAGTTGATGTATTTCTTTGGCAGGAACTTTTCATTGTTTGCGATATCCTTAGCGTCTGCGGTCTCGATGACAGCAGTGTAAGGGATATCCTCGATACGGCGGAAGACCATTACCTTGCCTGTTTCTCCTTCAAGTGCACAGCGTACACCTGCGGCACCGATAGCCTCAGCTTCGTCGATATCTGTCTTTGAGCCGAGGTGTGAAGAACATCTCTGCATAACATTGAGCTCGATGGAGCGGACCTTGCAGCCTATCTCCGAGCGCACCACATCTTCCAGATACTTGCCTATACCCGAGAGGTACTTGTGGCCGAAGTTATCAACAACGCCCGACTGTACTCCTTCGGGTACTTCTATACCTTCGGAAACAGCAACGATAACAGCCTTGTGCTTGGACATTTCCTGTCTTACATCGGCAAGGAAGCTGTCCAGTGAGAACTTTACTTCAGGCACATATACCAGATGAGGAGCAGTCTCGCCCATAGCGTGGAGCACGGCGCTTGAAGCTGTGAGCCAGCCTGCGTGACGGCCCATTATCTCAACGATAGTGACTGAAGGTATACTGTAAACGATACTGTCACGGGTTATCTCGTGCATAGTTGTGGCTACATATTTGGCAGCCGAACCGAATCCCGGGGTGTGGTCTGTGATACACAGATCGTTGTCGATAGTCTTGGGGATGCCGATGACCTTGATATCAACAGCTTTCTCAGCGAAATATTCGGAGAGCTTGTTGACGGTATCCATGGAATCGTTGCCGCCGATATAGAGGAAAGCGCCGATATTACGCTGTTTCAGCGTTTCTGTTATCTTCTTGTAGACTTCTTCGTCATCGTGCCAGTCGGGCAGTTTGTATCTGCATGAACCCAGCACAGTTGAAGGAGTCTGCTTGAGGAGCTCCATATCGTTGTTTGTGAGTATCATGGATTTCAGGTCAACAAGATGATTCTCGATGATGCCCTCGATACCGTTGACAGAGCCGAAAATAGCGTCTATCGTTGATACTTTCAGTGATTCCTTGAACACGCCTACAAGAGAAGCGTTGATGGCGCAGGTCGGACCGCCTGACTGTGCAACTGCAATGTTGATCATATTTTAATATCCCTTTCAAATGTCGCCGCTGACGAATGCCAGCATATGTTTATAGCGATTTTTGCCTTTTCAGGTAATATATCAGAACACTTCCTGCAAGCAGAAGCGTTTTAATATACATCATTGAGTTCAGAGCGCTTTTCTCTTCCCATGAGGGAGCTGACAGCATCAGCAGGTGAAGCGCCTTCGTATACGGCCTTGTATACATACGAGATGATAGGAAGCTCAACGCCGTACTTTTCAGACAGCGCCATAGCGGGTTTCAGGGCATTCATACCCTCGACTACCATGCCGACTTCTTTTATTGCGGATTCAGCGTCATAGCCTTTTCCCAGCAGTATGCCTGCCTTGTAGTTACGGCTGTGGACACTGAGAGCGGTAACTATAAGGTCGCCCATGCCTGCCAGACCGTAGAATGTCTGTTCACGGCAGCCCATTTTCATTCCGAGACGCTTTATCTCGGCAAGGCCACGGGTAATGAGAGCGGCTTTGATGTTGTCGCCCAGTCCCAGACCGCTGAGAGTGCCCGAAGCAAGAGCGATGATATTTTTCAGAGCGCCGCAGAGTTCGACACCTTTCAGGTCGGGATTTGTGTAGACTCTCATGAAAGAGTTTGTGAAAACATCCTGTATCACACCTGCTGTATCCATATCGGGACAGGAGGAAATGATAGTAGTAGGCATATTCTTAATGACTTCTTCTGCGTGGGTAGGACCTGAAAGAGCGGCTATTTTCAGCGATTTTTCTTCGACTATGCTGCCGAGCTGATCGGCTATGACATCGGTCATGCTGAAAAGGGTCTTTTCTTCGATACCTTTAGCCACGCTTACGAGTATCTGTCCGTTTTTCAGGTAGGGAGCAGCTGTTTTCATAGTTGAGCGGATGTAGACCGAGGCTACTGCTACAACGAGGAGTTCATTCTCACTGCATACCTTTTCAGTATCGGTAGTATAGCAAAGAGCATCGGGAAGGACTGTATCGGGAAATTTTGGGTGTATATGAGCAGTTTCCAGATCGTCGATCTCCTGTTTGAGAGCAGACCATACCATAACTTCGTTGCCGCTTTCACAGAGCATTTTTGCAAGAGCGATGCCCCATGTTCCTGCGCCTAAAACACCTATTTTCATAGAAGATGTCTCCTTTGTCCGTGTTGGGCGTGACAGACTTGTCTGAACGCCGATATTAATGCCTCTGAATATTTCAGTGTGCATATAATAAAGTATAGCAGATATAATGTTTTATGTCAAGGCGAAAAAAGAGTGAATGGCGATAAAGTAAATATTATATTCAATATGTAAATGGACTTATAATTTATACTTTCTGTAGTTAATTGCTCGTTCATAAATCGTAAAAACTCACAAAATATACCTTGCGTAATTGTTTGCAGTCACAAAATTGCTCGGAAATTGTTGACATAAAGTATTATAAGAGTTATAATTAATTATACAAAAGGACGGACGATCGATGACGGAGAAACATAAGCGCTCAGGCTGCGCTATAGCAACATTTCACCGTACATCATCTGTTCGGGATGCTTTTTAAAGGGTTTGGAATAAGGTCATTATCCGCTGAAGCATTAGGCAGCGGAGGCGGATATATTGCCTTCTCAGCTAAACCTTGCCGGGCATTGGCCGGCATAGTTTAACGGGCAGAGCAATGACAAAGCCCTTCTCTTTGAAAACATTTACTACCGTATCATAGGCTGTTAGGCGGCCACGGATTAGTTTACCTGCTAATAAGTTAAAATATATGGGAAAGAAAACATGATACGGCCTGGCCCCCTCCGTATCGATGAGGGGGCAGGAGACCTTTATACGATCAGGGCAGAAGCAGGTGTAACTGTT
>CADBAC010000172.1 GCA_902792495.1 Ruminococcus flavefaciens
CAGTTAGTGTCAAGACAATCACAACGAAATTGAGCTGCATCATCAAGGTGCAGCTCTTGTTTTATGTCAGTATCTTTTTTATCTGCTCCTCACTTGCATGGGGCAAAATCTTTTTCAGGTGTTCAAGAATAAGCCGATAGGATTCTTCCGGTTCTCGCTGATAGACCATATCCGTAAATTTATCACCCATAAACTTTTCGGGAGTAGAATACTCTGCCACACCCCACCCGTAGGGCTGCCCGTGCTTGTCGGTCATATAGACGAAGTTGCTTGTGATAATATAGCATTGATCCTGTAATCTGGTGATAGACGTATCAAATCCTTTATTGCCGCCCTTGCGATAGTCACCGAGCTTTTTCAGTTCTTTGGATATGATCGGAGCGTGACTGTCAAGCAGATCATAGAGGACTTTATCTGTATGTTTTGCAAGCCCCTCATCGTACCTTGCATCAAAGTCATATCCGTCACGGCGATAATTTGCAAAGTCGGGAAACCATTCCTTGCTAATATATACCGCTTTGTGTTCAAAGAACTTTCCATAGGCACAGCCTGTTTTCTGAATGACCGGACCTTTCCATTCCCAAGCGTCCCACTGTCCGCTGTCGGAATAATACCAGTGTTCCGGTGCAATATGTTCCTCTATGGAAAAGCCTTCGATACTGTTTTGGAAGAACGGCAGAAATCCGTACTTGTTTATTGCTTTTATCAGGTCAGCTTCCGACCTGATCGTGAACCGCATACCTTCCATAAACCTCAGCTCCTTTTCCTTATTATATCACGGCAGGCAAAATCGGTCAAGGTATGACACGATCTGATGATGAGAAGTATCATAAAGGAAGTAAGATTCAAGGCAATTACAAATGTAAATTTTTTGTGAACATTTCCATTTTTCTTTCCCACTTTTTCGATTTTCACGGTAGTAAAGTGAAGGGGTATGCGCACTCAGTCGCTTACGCTCCAATTCCCATATAAAGTGGGAAAAATCAGAGAGCCGCAGGCTAAATTTGAAAAACGCCCGATCAGGGCGGTTTCAAAACCAGCAAGCACGGCACTGGCGCACTACAAATTTGAGATTTGAGTACCGCCAGCGCAGATGCTTGTCAGAGGGCGCTGCCCCTAAGACCCCGAACAGAAAGGAGAGAAAATGAAGAAGAAAATCAAGCGAACACGGAGCGTTCAGGTACGGTTGACACAGGAAGAATACGACTTCCTTGAACAGAAGTTCAAACTCAGCGGATACAAGTCTAAGAGTGAGTTTATGCGTATCGCATTCTTTGATACACTTGTTGTGAAATTCAGCACCGAGGATATGCAGGAACTTCTAAGGCTTGTTCGCAGTATTTCCAACAACGTGAATCAGATAGCGGTTCGTGTAAACAGTACCGACAAGGTTTACCGTGAGGACATGGATAATATCATGGACGGAGTGGAGCGAATTTGGCAACAACTAAGATATTTCCAATCACAGCTACAACAGGTAAAGCCATAGCCTACATAGCTAAGGCAGAAAAGACCGACAACGGCAGGCTTATCAGCACATATATGTGCAGCCGTGATCCTGACAAGGCTGCCAAAGAATTTGCTGAGGTCACAGCAACAGGCACAGGTAGAAGCACCGTCCTTGCACAACACTTCATTATGGCATTCAAACCTGGGGAAGTTACTCCCGAAAGAGCTATGGAGATCGGCAAGGAAATGTGTGAGAAGTACCTGAAAGACCAGTACCAATACTTTCTCGCAGTCCATACCGATAAAGGTCATGTTCATCTGCATTGTATTTTCAATAACACTAACCTCATCAATGGGCTTACATTCGAGACATTGGAGAACCGCAGATATACCGAGAAAGACAGGTCTTACAACAAGCTCCGCACCATTGCTGACGAGGTCTGCAAGCGGCACCATCTCTCCGTTGTCGAGCGTCCCGAAATGGGCAAGGGAAAGAGCCATTGGGAGTGGGATATGACACGGCAGGGACTATCGTGGAAAGCAAAGCTGAAATTCACGATAGATCAGGTCATAAAGGAGAGCGAGGACTTCGATGATTTCCTGCGGAAGTGCGCCGATTTCGGTGTGCTTGTCGAGTATAATCCAGCCCACAAGATCGACCTGAAATTTATGCTTGCGGAGCAGAAGGAACGCAATCCGAGAGCGAAGATGACCAGAGCGAAAACGCTTGGGTGGTTTTACGAGACTGAAACGATCAAGAACCGCATCGCACAGTATCAGGGCGGTTGGATCTATGTGCCGAGGACGAAGATAAAAGAACGGACGGTAAAAGCCCCGAACAGGTTTGTTCAGGACGCTATCGACCGTGGCAATATGAAGCTCGCCAGTATCGCAAAGAATGTGATAGCCGAGTATGGTGTTGAGCCTGATCAGATAAAGCAGGCGGCTATATCGGAATACGCTCACAGCCGAGGACTTCTCTCCGAGCTGAACGATATGAAAACGGAGATCGAGGACTTGCAGGTGAAGCTGAAAGTCCTGCGGAAATACCGCAAGCTGAAAGTGTACGGCGAGGAGCTGAAAGCCCTCAGCGGAAGTGCTGCGAAGAAGTACCGAAAGGAACACAGCGCAGAGCTTACCGAGTACGGGCAAATCCGCACTAAAGTATTGGAGCTTTATCCCTCCGGTCATATCCCGACCGTGGAGAGCCTGGACAAAAAAATAAACGCCCTCATACAAGAGCGTTCATTGAAAGATCAGCAGTTTCGTGAAGCGGACAAGCGGGCGCGTGACCTTGCCGACGCACAGCGTACCATTGAGGAATTTCTCCGTCAGGAACGCAACGAGCAGCAGCAAGATCGAAAGCGTAAAAAGAATGGGGATTTGGAGTGATCATTTCCGCACACACTCCGTGTAAGCCATACTAATGCGAGAAGCCATGACCTTACAATTTATCACACGCCAGCCGTTCTTATCGAGGAATTTCTTGTAATTTTCCAGTGACCACTGATGTTCAAACTTTACTCCTGCAAGATTGAGAATTTTTGACCATAAGCGGCTTACAAAACCTGTCTGATGATTGATGAAGTTCGGTGCAATCAGTATCCCTTTTTGTTTAAGAACCCTGTCAATCTCAGAAAGTGCCGTTTCAGGATCTGGCATGACGTGCAGAGCGTTGGCAATAATCACCACATCGAATGAATTATCCGCATAGGGTAAATCCGTAGCATCAGCAACCTCGAAAGTCAAATTATCTGGATAATTGCCTTTTTTAGCCGTACTAATCATTCCGTCAGAGTAGTCCGTGGCAATCATGGTATTGGAGGCATAAGCAACCTTTTTTGCAAGCAGCCCTGGACCCGTAGCAATTTCAAGAACTTTTTTGTCTTTGATAACCTTTGGGATACGCTTATACATTAAGCTGTAAATCTTTTCGTCAGGTTTCATAGCCAGTTTATAAATTGGTGCATATAAATCCCATGTTTTCTTATTCATCTACATTACCTCCATGATGATTAATCTTGTATTCTTCCAACGCCGTGAGTAATAGCTTATTCACGCTCACACCGAGCGATTCCGCATAAGCCTTAATCGCATCACGCTCCTCGGCGGACACATACAGCTTCAGCGTTTTGTAATTCGCTTTGGCATATTGAGCGTTTGAGGTAATTTTCTTGGAACGAGCCTGCTTCTGCTGGCACTCCTTACAATACTTCTGAGAGCCTGCCGTCACCGTGTAGGTCTTTCCGCAGATAGAGCATATCTGCTCGCTGCCGATCGCAACAGCTTCTCCGGCTTGCTTCTTCTCCTTATATGCCTTATTTCGCATGACCTGTGCCTTGTCACGGCAGTAAATACAGTATTTCGCTCTGGCGGACGGAGACTCAAACTCCATTCCGCAGATCTGGCAAGTGTGCTTATACATCAGATCACCTCTTGATCGGTTATTACAGCTATTCTATCACATTAGTGGGGATATGTCAAGTATAATCGAAAATATAGTGAAGCTGCACTGGGGAAATCAGATAATTTGCTGCGCATTGCCGAAATTCAAAAACTTCTCAAAATTATACTTGACAATAGGGATATTGCATAGTATAATAAAAGCACAACAGGAACACAGAAACCCGAAACCACGAAAGGAAGGTAAATCCTATGTTAAACAAATTCTTAGTCGCTGGCAGAATGACTGCCGATCCCGAAATCAAGACCATTGGTGAGAACCGCCTCTGCAAATTCACGATCGCCTGCGACCGCCCGAAGCGTAAGGGCGAGGAGACTGCCGAGACAGACTTCTTTCCCTGCACCGCCTGGAACCGCAACGCCGATGTGATCGTCGATTGGTTCGGCAAGGGCGATATGGTGACGCTCGTCGGCACAGTCCACAACAACCGCTATGAAAAGGACGGTCAGAAGCGTTCGGCTATCGAGGTCAAGGTCGAGGAGATGGCGGTAAGAAGAAGCAGGAGAACACAGTACCGACCGACAACGGCAACCCATACGCAGGAACAGAGGACGATCCGCTGTTCTGAGCCGAAATCACAGGAGGATAAGAAAATGGAAACAACTATCATCGCAATCAGCAATCAGAAAGGCGGTGTCGGTTATGCAAAGAAACTAATTATGTAAAGTAACCACCACAAAACCGTGGTATTATGCCGAGCCGTACTTGAAAAACTTTACATAATACTCCATAA
>CADBAC010000173.1 GCA_902792495.1 Ruminococcus flavefaciens
CATAATAATTGCTCTTGAAAAGTCTATTTGCTTGCCGGATATCGGATGTTGATGCATTCCATTCGTGCAGAAATAATTCCCGGTTTCCGATAGTAAGTACTTGTCTTCACAGGATATATTGGCGGCTTTTAGGCAGCTTTTGCCTTCCACTGAACAAAATCCTGCCCGAAGATCCTCTCATCATACTTGTGAAGACAAGTCCTAAGAGCAGAAAAGATCCACCTGAACTCTCATTTGGTTCAGGTGGATCTTTCGTTTTGTAAATGTCAGATTTATTCTTTTACTTTGCCTTCTTTAAGGCGGGTAAGGTAGTCTTTGGTTTCCGAGGCGACTACTCCCGAAAGCATTATTATAGCGATAACGTTAGGGAGTGCCATGAGGCCGTTGAAGATATCGGCCATATTCCACACAGCTTCGACTGTGAGGTAAGGGCCTACGAAAACAGCAGCAATGTATATCCACTTGTAGGCTTTTGTTATCCTTGCGTTAGCGCCTGTAAGATAGGAAAGGCAGCGCTCGGAGTAGTAATTCCAGCCGAGGATGGTGGTGAATGCGAATACCGACAGACACGCCATAAGGATGAATGAGGATATTTTCTCACTGAAAGGCAGACCGTAGTCGAAAGCGTCCATAGTTATCATAACGCCCTGAAGTTCGGGTTTGTTGTGGCTGCCTGAGATAATGATAGCCAGACCTGTCATGGTGCAGACTACGATAGTGTCGATGAAAGTGCCTGTCATGGTAACAAGTCCCTGACGTACAGGCTCGTTTGTTTTTGCGGCAGCAGCTGCGATAGGTGCTGAACCAAGGCCTGCTTCGTTTGAGAAGATACCTCTTGCCACACCCTTTTTCATTGATGTCATCATAAGGGCAGTACCTGCAAGTCCGCCTGCGATAGGCCTTGCACCGAAAGCTTCCTTGACTATGAGTGCTACAGCTGACGGTATCTCTGTTACGTGGAGGAATATTATCAGCAGACAGCATCCCACATATGCAAGTATCATTGCAGGGACAACTATCTCTGAAACCGTAGCGATACGCTTGATACCGCCGATAACGATGAGGGCAGTGAGCAGAGTGATAAGTGCACCTGCCAGTATAGTTGTGATAGTATAGTCCATGCCGAGCACGGATATGGTGTGCTTTGACTCAGGGTCGAAGAAATTGTTTGCGGCGGAGGTTATGCCGTTTATCTGTGTGATAGTGCCGATGCCCATAAGTCCTGCGAGAAGTCCGAAAATAGCGAAAAGCTTAGCCAGCCATTTCCATTTCTTGCCGAGACCGTTTTCTATGTAGTAGAAAGGACCGCCGAGAATACTGCCGTTTTCGTCCTTGATACGGTACTTGACGGCGAGGAGTCCTTCAGCGTACTTTGTAGCCATGCCGAAGAATGCTGCGACTTCCATCCAGAAAAGTGCTCCCGGACCGCCTGTAGCAACAGCAGTAGCAACTCCGACGATATTTCCCGTGCCGACAGTTGCCGAGAGAGCGGTACACAGCGCCGCAAAGCTTGAAACTTCACCGTTTACCGATTCCTCGTTGCTGACCATGTACTTCAGCGCCTTGCCCAGCTTTCTTACCTGTAGGAATCCCAGCCTGACCGTGAGGAGGATACCGCAGGCCATAATCAGTATTATCAGCGGAAGTCCCCACACGTACTCGTCTATTATTTTTATAAGATCATTGAATCTGTCCATTAAAACAACTCCTGTAAAAAAAGGTCGTTAAAATTATAACATACCTACTGGTAAAAGTCAAGAAAAACAGTGCTTTCATTCGATCAGGCAATTGGATAATTACGGCATATGACCGTGGATATTTTTATAGAAGTCATAATTATGAAAAAGGGGAGCAGACTCTTAAATGTCTGCTCCTTTGATAAATACCTGTAAAAGCACCGCATTCTGCTTCAGTCGCTTACGTCAAGGTCAAGTCTTACTTCGACTTTATAATCGGGATATTTTTCCTGTATCTCACGGGCTATCTCTGCATGGAGCGCCTTGCTGTCAGGAGCGGCAAAGTCGATGATAACATCAAAGATGATATTACGTGATTCCTCATCAAAGAAGAAGCCGTGTATCTGCAAAACGAATTCGTGAGACATGACGGTTCTTCGGATATCGTTGTAGATCTCTGTAGCCTTGCCGCCGTTGGTATTAACGGAGTATATGCTGATTCCTGTCAGGATTATATTATGCTCGGCAAGCACTTTATCGGTAATGCTTCTTTCAAGCTTATCGAGCCTGCTGACTGTCATGGTGTCGGGGACTTCGATATGCACGGAGCCGATAAGCAGATCGGGGCCGTAGCTGTGAAGTATAAGGTCGTATGCGCCCTGCACCTCGGGAAGTGAGCAGATAGTCTTCTTGACTTCCTTTGAGATATCGCTGTCCACACGCTGACCGATTATGTCGGATATGCTGTCTGTGAGCATTTCGATACCCGATTTGATGATGACTATTGATATCACCGCACCGAGCCATGCTTCAAGGCTGAGACCTGTGATTATGAAGATAACGGCCGCAATAAGTGTGGAGAAAGAGATAACGGAATCCATAAGAGCGTCTGTGCCGGAAGCGATAAGCGAGGAAGAATTCACTTTCTGTCCTGTCTTTTTGACGTAGAGGCCGAGGACTATTTTCACTATTACCGCTGTGGCAACTATGACCAGTGCGGCCGCTGTATATTCGGGAGTCTTGGGGTGCGTTATCTTCTTCACCGATTCGATGAGCGATGTGATACCTGCATACAGCACGATCACCGCTATTGAAAGGGCACTGATATATTCTATCCTGCCGTGTCCGAAAGGATGCTTCTTGTCGGGCTTTTTCCCTGCAAGTTTGGTTCCGATAATGGTTATGACCGACGAAAGAACGTCGCTTAAATTGTTTACGGCATCAAGGACGATGGCGATAGACGATGTGAGAAGTCCGACTGCCGCTTTGAAGCCTGCCAGCAGGAGATTAGCGGCTATTCCGATAATACTCGTTCTGATGATGACTTTGTTTCTGTCCATGTAATTACACCTCACAATATAAATTATTACTATTATATCACATTCATAATGAAAAGTAAACTTATGAAGAAAAGTTGAAATTTCCGAAAATTAACTGTTGATTTATAAACATTTTTGTGATATAATCATAATATAATTCTTTTTGTGGAGATAAATATATGAAAAAACGTTACATAATTCCAATAGTGATCTCAATACTCATGCTTGCAGTAAACATTGTTTCACGTTTCAGCAGGCAGTTTTCGGATTTTTACGTGCAGAAGCTATTCCCTCATATCTCAGGCATTTTCTCTCATATCAGCGGACTTTTCCCTTTTTCAGTGGGCGAGGTCATGATAATCGCAGGCATACTCCTTGTGGTGATAGGTCTGCCGCTTTTCCTGATAATGCTGCTTGTCAAAAAGGATAAGCGCCGCAAAACGGTCGGCATTTTCGCCTGCACGGTGCTCTGGGTGTTCACTTTTATATGGTCAACAGAAACTCTCAACTGCTTCGTGATGTATCAGTGTACACCGTTCTCCGAGCGATATTTCGGCAGCGGCTCCGAACGTTCCACCGAACAGCTTACTCAGCTTTATTCCATGCTTGTGGACGAAGCAAACGAGCTTGCAAAGCAGGTGCCGAGAGACGAGAACGACCGCTTCATTCTCACCTGCGATTATGATAAGGAAGCAAAGGAGACTATGAAACGCACGGGTATGAAATATCCTCAGCTGAAAGGCTATTATCCCACAGCAAAGAAGATACAGTTCTCATATCTTATGAGCCAGTCAAATCTGCTTGGTATATATTTCCCCTTCTCTCTTGAATCCAACTACAACAAGGACATGGTCAGCACCAATTATCCTTCGACTATCTGCCATGAATACGCTCACCTCAAAGGCATAATACAGGAGGACGAAGCAAACTTCATATCCTTTATCGCCAACGTGGAAAGTGAGAATATCGAGTTCCGCTATTCGGGCTATCTGAACGCTCTCGAATACGTACATAACGAGATCTACGAGCAGAAAATAACTTCTGCATATGGTATTACCGATAAGATCTCCGATAAGGTCATGAATGACTGGTTCAGGTTCATGCCCGATGATTACTGGGAAATAAACAAGAAGAAAGAGGTCATCCCTACCGAGACAGTCAGCACTGTCAGCGATGCCGCAATAGATACGAATATCCGACTGAACGGCCGTGACGAGGGCATAAAAGCCTATTCCCACGTTGTCAATCTCCTTCTTGACTATTATTTCGCTCCCACAGAAAAATCATGAAAAATCGGGGAGATCCTTCTGAAAGGATCTCCCCGTTATTTTATTGCTCTGCCAATTAAACTTTGCCAAAAGACGAAGTAAGAAAGGAAATTTATCATTGACGATCAGGCGAGACCGAGAAGCTTTTCGGCATTTCTGAAGAATATCATTTCCTTTTCCTCGTCTGTAAGTGGGAGGCCGTTTATCAGTGCGATCTCGTTTGCAGGTTCGTCCCAGGGGCAGTCACTTCCGAAAAGCACCTTGTCCGCTCCCTGTTTCCTGATGATGCGCAGAAGCTGTTCGGGCTTGATGTATCTTGATATAACTCCCACATCCAGCCGGACGTTGTCGAATCTTCCTGCCAGATATTTTTCAACATCATCCCAGAGAGCAAGACCTCCCAGATGGGCGGCTGAAATTTTCAGCTTCGGGAAAAGCTGTGCAAGATGTGCGAACCTCTGCGGAGTGGCACGTATCTCATCTTCTGCAAAGGGATCCCATCCGCCGTGGAATACGGCGATAAGTCCCAGTTCAGCCATTTTTTCGTAAACGGGGAACATCTTCTCATCGTCGGGGCAGAAGTGCTGATACTCGGAATGGAACTTGACACCGTAAAGACCCAGCGCCTTTATCCTCTCAACTTCCTGTACCGCATCCTCAGCATCGGGATGCACCGAACCACAGCAATAAAGCCCGTCACCCATTATATCAGCCGCCCAGTTGTTGATTGTAGTCTGCTGGGTCGGCTTTGTAGCTACAGGGAGTACGAGCGCTCTGTCAATGCCGTTTTCCTTCATTTTCTTCCTGAGACCGCTGACAGTGCCGTCGGTAGCAGGAGTTATGCCGCTTGTATGCTCCAGACCCGAAAGAGCCCTTTCAGCGATACTGTCGGCGAATGCGTGTGCGTGAAAATCAAAATACTGCATAATTACTCCATTACGTGCTCCATTGCGTGATAGAAGATAGTTTTTACGTGATCATCGCAAAGGGAGTAGAATATAGTTTTGCCCTCACGTCGGGAGCTGACAAGTCTTGCTTCTTTCAGCACTCTGAGCTGATGAGAGATAGCTGACTGTGTCATGCCAAGCAGTCGGGCTATATCACATACACACATCTCACTCTGACACAGTACGAATATTATCCTTATCCTTGTGGAGTCGCCGAATACTTTCAGCAGCTCGGCAGCTTCATAGAGTACGGCTTCATCGGGCATTACCTTAGAGACCTTTTCCACGATATTCTTATGCACTCCGTGAGTGCCGCAGATATGTTCTTCCATTCGTTTACCTCCTGTTACAGAATGTTGACGGCAAAATACACCGCAGCGGTGACAATGGCAATGCTGATCAGTGTACCGAGGGTGCAGGTAGCTACTGCGAATCTGTCGAAAACGTAGCCTTTCTTATTGAGATACACCCTGTATTTCCTGTTCTTTTTGTAAAGGTTTTTTTCGAGAATGCCTTCCTCGGGGAACACATTCGGGTATTCGCTGCCGTCGATGGTGTAGAAAGCGACTTTGAATTTGCCGTTTGGTTTAGTGTCTATGCGTGAAAACTCAGCTTCAGCTTTACGTGAAGTGATAAGTTTTATGAAAAAGAAGAAGAACAGCAGTATCATTGCAGCCAGAATAAGCCCGATAA
>CADBAC010000174.1 GCA_902792495.1 Ruminococcus flavefaciens
GGATTTCTTATCTCGTATGTGTTTCCGAAGTTGTCGGAAGCTTCCAGTATAGTGATTAGCTCGGTGTCATCTTCCTCAAAATCTATCTCCGTAAGGTTGTAGCTGTACTCGATAATTCCTGAGCTTCGGCTATTTTCCATTTCAGAGTTTAATGAGAAGTAATTATTATCGCGATAGAGTCTTCCGCCCCATCTGTTGATAAAGCACTGGTCCTCGCCAAGAAGCGCAGCTATCAGATTGACATTCTCGTAGTACGCAGTGCTCCTCCGCTGTATGTTCGAGCCGTATGTGAAATCGAATACCAGCGGTATACCCCCGTACCATCCGTGGGTAAAGATCCATGAAAGAGCTTCATTGCCTTTCAGCTGCGTCGGGCGGCAATCATTGATAAGATAGCGCTGGAGGTCGTAGAACCTGTGCTGTGCTACTGCTACTATGCGATAGTTGCCCTCACTGTCCATCCTGCGTATAGCCCGCCTGATGCGGAATATCTGAAATTTCAGCTCGCCGTGATAGATAATTGGTATCTTGACCAGTGCCTGTTTCCTCAGATATGTATACTTCTGATATTTGTCACAGTACGCCTCAAAGGTAGCTTCATATGTTCCATTCTCCTCGTGATATATCTCACAGGATATCGGCTCAATGATAGCATAGCCGTTTCCATCGAAGTCCTTTTCCCTGCTCCCGTAAACGTGAATCAATGGGCGCGAGGGCTGTATTGTCATTGGCGGCGGCGTATACTGCGGCACACCTATCATCAGCGGACTGTACGGCATACCGTTGTTTATATCTGGATCTATGCGCCACATCGTGTAGGGACTGTCACCGACGAAAGGTCGCGCCGGGAGTGCGATGAACTCCGTGTTTGTCAGCTCGCCGTCCTGAATTATCCACGCCATAGTCTCACCGCCTTATGTCTGGATCGGGAAGCCGATAGAGGATAGGTATGCTGCATCCTTCAGCTGTGCCGTTGTTACTCCTATGCAGCCGGAAGGCAGTGTACCTGTGAACTTATCTGTATTGACTAAGACGTTTGTTGATGTACCTTGATACTGTGTCAAAAAATCGTCTATTTCGCAGTCAAAGACAGATGTTGTGGACGTTCTCAGGTAAAAATGTGAGATATGACCTGTTATATAGCTGTTATCGAGTCTTACACACAAACCGGACGAATAAAACTTTTCGGGCATATCAAGTTCAAGCTTGCAATATTTTGCGGTACAGTTATCATAGTACTCATTTGCGTCAATTGTGCAGTTTTTATCAACAAGCATCAAATTCATACTGCATTCAAACAGAGTTGCTTGATTTCCAAAACGTGTAAAAGTACAACAATCTGCTCCGTTTCTTTCAACTCTTCCGGATAGCTTGCAGTTACGGAGCGGCTTTCCGCTATAATCAAGGGCATAACTGCCGATAAGTCCGCTATGCCCTGTTTTGCCGTTAACTCTGCCGTTTATGAAATTCAGGTTTTCTATATATCCATATGTTTCGTTGCTTGATAACTGGAATGCCGCCTGATCTTTTTCCCAATAGGCATTCCTTATCTCCCAGCCGTTGCCATTGATAAAGCCTTTGAGTGGTATCGTTGCAGGTATTCCTTCGGGATAGTATGCGTTCATATCAAACACGCCACCGCCAACCGGTAACTCTGTATAAACACTATCTGCCGTTGTACAGCTGAGGAACTCTGCCCACGTTGTCGGCTTATACGGATCCGCCTGTGTTCCTGTACCTGTCATCATAACCACCTCTCATTAATCGTAACTGTAACTTTGGCGATGTTGTCACCTGAGTATCTCATATAGTTCATACCATCGTGCAGCAGCGGCAGGTCGAGGCTGCTGTAATTCATAATGTTCACCATTTTCTCTTCCATATCAAGGTAGTATATAAGATATAAGCTACAATCAACATATATCGTGAAGCCATTCGTAATAACTGCATCCGGTACACCTATTATCAGATCTGCGCCGTTTGTATTGATAATCACATTCTGCGCCGGTGATGTTGGATCCCTTGACGAAAGCTCCGTGTATAGTCTAAGGATCTCCGAAGCGTCCGAAGCACTTAGCACACCGTCATTATCCATATCAGCCGCTTCAAATTGCTCAGGAGTAAAAGTTCCGGGTAAACCGCCGGATATTCGAGTATACTCAGCCATTACGAGAGATGCATCATCTGCTGTTATCTTACCGTCAAAATTAACATCGCCTTTTAATATCGTTGCAGATGCGGGAGATATTTCTATTGCTATAATAGGTGCAGAATATATGCTCGATGTGTTCTCAACTTCCGTGTATCCGGTACCAGCAGATATTTCAACTTCTGTCGGTTCGACCGCGTATGCAAATGGATAGCAGTCGAACGTTATAGGCAGTTCCGCCGTAGCAAGTGCCACTCCTTGAGGAATAAGCGTTTCGACACGGCAGTTGATGTACTCATCCGGTGCTGTGGAGAGTATCAGTTTTCCCTCACCAGTCAAGGAACTGTATATCAGCGGTATCTTTGAACAGTCGGAAATAACCGCATTTATCGTCAGACTCTCATTGAGATATGTACCGTTAGGGTTCTTAATGATTTCCGGTCTTCCGGGAATGTTTATCTCCTCGACCTTCTCCGCCCATGAGGGACGGAAAGGAGTCTTAGTAATTATCAGACCTAAATCTCGGCTGTCTATGCCGTTGAATGTAAAGTAGCTCATTTCACCAGCCCCTTTCCGAAATTGTTACTCTTGGAAAGCTGACCGAGTTTCTCAGACAGTTTTCTCACATCGTAGTCATCTCTGATCGTTGCCGATACATTGAAAGTTTGATAGTAGTTCTCAACATTTCCGCCTTCAGCTGCTCTGTTCGTTGCCGTGCGGCTTAGCGGCGTAACCTTTACACCGCCGTTCATTACCTGAAGGAGTTCCGGACCTGCTTCAGCGATCACACCTGTTTTTCCTATTCCGAGAAAGTTTCCGGTAGCATTTTTACTTACTCCAGGGCCATACTTTCCCTGACTGTGGAGCATTGCATCATACTGGCTGTTGATATTATGGGGGATAAGATCATTGTTTTCATAAAGATACTGGGTAGCATATGCGCTGAAATTCTTACCGAAGAGTTCACCGAGAGACATACCTTTTTTCTGAGCCCACTCTGCCATTTTTGCATCGTTCGGGTTCATTTCATTTAGTCCTTTCTGTACTTCCTTAGCAAACTCTGCATCATACTTTGCACCGACTTTATATCCTGACTCTTCTGCCCACGTCAGCAGTCCCTTGATGTCGTGTCCGCCTTTGATCTGCTCGCGAATGATGGACTTAAAATCCATATTTTTCCCGAAAACATCTGTTATCTTGATACCTGAGTCCCTCGCCCACGTTGTAAGCGCAGATATGTCATACCCCTTGTTGAGCTGAGTCTGCACCACATTCCCGAAGTCCTTCTTAAATACGTCTCCGACCTTGATGCCGGCCTGATGCGCCCACTTAGAGAGACTTGATGTGTCATATCCTTTGTCGATCATTTTCTGCACTTTATCTGCAAAATTCTCTGCGAAAGTTTTTCCGAGATCTTCTCCTGTAAGTGATCCGGCTTCAAACGTCTCTTGAAGAGCGCTAAGAGCTTCATCTACTGCATACTGACTATCACTGTTTATAGCAAGTTCAAAGTCGCCCTTAGTTTTCTCAACAAGCCTCTTGAATGCTTCTGTCCTCTTATCGATATCAGTCTCATTTTTCAGAATATACTTATCTGCATCCACAGGATCATAAAGGATACTGCTGACCTTTTTATAATCGCCGCTCTCAAAGGCTTTCTCCGCTTCGCTGAGACGCGATTGATATTCAACAGCTTTCTTGTAATTGTTCTGACTGGTATTCATCTGGAGCTTATGCTCGCTGCGTTCTGCAAGAGCTGTCTGCCATTCTCTGTAAAGCTGCTTCCGATTATCGTCCTTATCCATACCCTGAGCGACCATACCGGCGATATTCTCGCTCTTAGGATTAAGAAGATCTGCCTCCGTAATGTTGAGCTTGTCTCCGTACTGCTGTATTATCTTCTTTGCCGCGTTCTTAACTGCTTCATCAGCTGAGTTATAGTTAGCATAAGCTGTCTCATAGCTTGTCCTCGCTTCCGCCTGATTTTTCGCATACTCTGCGGACTGTGCAATATAGCTGTCAAGGTAAGCGGACGCCTTTTTCTTGGCTATAAGGTTCTCAATCTCGTCGCCCATCTTCTTATACTGATCTATCTGATTTCCGGTCATTGTATACTCTGTGCCGAGAGCTGTATTCAGCTCACCGAGAATATACTCTGCACGTTTCTTGTCAGCTTCTTTGACTTTTCCTGTTGAGTCGGTAAGATTG
>CADBAC010000175.1 GCA_902792495.1 Ruminococcus flavefaciens
CCCTCAATAACCCACATAAAATTCAAAGTTCCTCACACTCAGAGGGATCTTACTAACTGCTGGAAGACTTCGCCACGTTCTTCAAAGTTCTTGAAGATTCCGTAGCTTGCGGCGGCGGGCGACATTACACAGCTCTTGCCTTCGGGTGTTATCTCGGATGCAAGTTTTACTGCGTCCTCTAAGTGGTCAACGTAGTGGACACGCTCGGGATTTGCAAACTGCTCAGCCTTTATAAGGCTGTACACTCTCCTGCCCGAAGCCTCCATGCAGATGATATTCACAGTGGACTTGTTAAGGAAATCAACAAGCGGTTTATAGTCGATGCCTCTGTCCATGCCGCCGATGAGGATAGTATTCACATCTGGAACGCTCTTCAGCGCTTCGATAGCGGTAGCGCAGGCTGTGGATATGGAATCGTCATACCAGCTGATACCCTTGAATGTACCAACGGGTTCAAGTCGGTGCGGAAGCGGATCAAAGGACATCAGTGCCTTATTGAAGTCGGTTCTTGACACCAGATTGCGGCACACGTCCCATGCAATAGCGATATTGTAGTAGTTATGAGAACCCAGAAGCTTTATCTTCTTAACAGGTATCTCCAGCTCTCCGTCGTCGGAATCGTAGACCTTGCTCTTGATGATGAACACATCGGCATTGTTGAACTTATCCGATACTGTAACTGTCACCGACGGAATATCGTCGGTTACCAGCTTGCTGTTGATCCAGAGAGTGTCATAGGGATTCTGGTGGAGATAGATGTTCTTCTTTGCGTTGTAGTAATTCTCCATAGTGCCGTAGTGGTCGAGATGCTCCTCATAGAGATTGAGGAAAACAGCCTTTGCAGGAGAAACTGTCATATACTCCAGCTGGTGGCACGAAAGTTCGCACACAACTATGGTATCGTCATTCACGCCCTCTGCGATATCGAATACGGGGATGCCGATATTTCCTGCGATACGTGTATCTCTGCCGGATTCGTGGAGAATGTGGTAGATAAGCGAAGTTACGGTGCTCTTGCCCTTTGTGCCTGTGATACCGATTATCTGGTCACGGAACACTGTGAAGAATACCTGTGTTTCGGATGTTATCTCGCATTTATGCTCCGATGGCTTTTTTTCCAGCACGATGCCGGGGCTTTTGAACACGATATCGAATCTGTCCAGTTCCTTCTGGTAGTCCTTGCCGCAGATAAGTTCCACTTCTTCGGGAAGTTCGTTTGCTGTGCGGTCAACGTTGTTAAGGTCAGCAACGGCAATTGCTGAGGGAGTGCAATACTTTTTCAGTATCCTGTATGTGGACTTTCCCTCTCTGCCGAAGCCGAGTATGCAGACGGTCTTGCCGTCGGTGTATTTCTTGATATATTCTGCAAAGTTATTCAAAGCAGACGCTCCATTTCTTTAGTAAGTATGCTCCTGAATTCCTCAGGCAGCAGATTTTCGTCATTGAATGAGCCGCAGTATTTCTTGTTGATACTGCCGATAGTCTCAGGATGATAAAGTCCCCTGTCCTTGTACTCCTTAAAAAGCAAAGGAAGCGGAACATCGTTTGCTTCATATTTTTCAATGGCGAGAGAAACCGCAAGGTTCACCTCGTCGATACTGCCTACACATTCAAAAGGCTTGTGCAGTGACTGGCCGATAAGCTCGATGAAGTATTCCTTCATATTCTCGTCGTTAAGCAGGTCCTTTCCGAATACGAGTCTCAGCTTTGAAGGCGAAAGAAACGGTGAAAGGATAAGGCACACGAACAGGCACTTAGGGCACTCTCCGCACCATATATCAGGCGATACCTTGCTTCCCAGGTTGCAGCTTCTGAATACGGGCAGATACTTTTCGTGTGATACGAACATCTTTGCTATCTGGAATTCCGAAAGCGGTCTGAGGAAGCTGAAATAATATACTCCCGAACGGAGGTATTTCTCCTCATAAGAATGGAAATCCTGCTCGAATTCAAAGCTCTTGGAATACTGATGGTTAACGTCCTGACCTGCAACAGTGCTTTCGTTTGCGCTGGATTCATTGGAGAGAACGACGTATTTCAGCCCGTTGAGATATGCTGTTATCTCTGCCGAAAATGCAACTATTGACGAAAACGGAGTATGGCCGTTAAGGTAGCCGTCGTTGTTCAGCTTGATAAGCGAACGGTCAAATTTGCGCTGAGAAATGATAAGTGCATCTTCGGGAAGACCTGCCGCCTCCACTGTGGCACTTATGGAACAGCGCTTGTTTATGGCGTAGCAGCGGCAGTTCATGCCTGCCTGCGTGAGAGTCTCGATGGTCAGGGCAGAGTCTTTGCCTCCGCCGATAGGAACGAGACAGCCGCCAAGTTCACGGTGAGACTCGTTTTTACTGCTGAAGCTTCCGACAGGAACGATGTTCACGAAGCTTTCCGGATCGGCGGAAATGCCGTTCACGTAGAAAAATTCGCCAAGTCCCAGATAGTAAAGCTTCTTCCACCATTTTATCTGCTCGCCGTCAAGTTCTCCGCACTCCACTCTCATTTCGGGGGAGCAGACAGCTTTCCAGTAGCTTACAGCCTCAGCCATGCCAAGCGAGAATGCCATACGCTCAAAGATAAGGTCATCCGCCACTGTAACTCCCTCTGGCTTTGCAAATACCCATGACGGGCTGAAATCCGCAAGTCCGGGAATGGAAAAGCTGTAGCCGATCTCTATATGATCTTCTGTTTCGTTTATAGTATATGATCTGTAGATAAACACAGGGTTCTCAGCCCTGAATTTTTCGTATTTATTCATCAATGCCTCCGTGGATCTGTCTTATTCGCCTTTATTTTCACCTGATATAGACAGATAATGCTCTTTCAGCAGTCTGAATGTAGCAGGAGAAAGATCGTGTTCCACTTTGCAGGCATCCTCAGCCGCAGTATCACGGTCAACTCCGAGATATTCAAAGAAAGCGGAAAGTACCTCATGACGGTCATAAATTCGCTCAGCCACTTCAAGTCCGCTGTCGGTAAGGCGGATATGGTTATCATTATCAACAGTAACCAGTCCCTCATCTTTCATTTTCTTCAGAATGATAGATACGGTCGGACGGGAATAGCCCAGATATGAACAGATGTCGATTGCGTGGACATCTGGCTGTTTCTTTGAAAGAATAAGTATAGTCTCAAGGTAGTTTTCTACTGCTTCTGTAATAGCCATACGGATTCTCCTTTTCAGGTAAAATGATACATTGCCCCGAACAGTAAAGGAGCAATACGGCGATGTATCAGCCGAAATGTGATTATTCTTCACACAGCTGTTTCATCGATCGATAATATGTGTGTATTCTATTATTATACCATATCAGTTCTTAAATTACAACCATTTTTGGCAAAAAACTGAAAAGAACGGGCTCTGCACTAATTTTGACGCTGACGCTTTACAAATCCTTCAAAATATAGTATAATTGTAGGTGAGGTTTTTGATATTGCTCATGGATGATCGTCCACGGGCACCTCCCCTCTCTTTACGTAAGAGCGGGAATCATTTTTATCGGAGGAAATAATTATGTACATTACTTGTCTCGACCTTGAAGGTGTTCTCGTACCTGAGATATGGATCGCTTTTGCTGAAGCAAGCGGCATTCCCGAACTGAAGAAAACTACCCGTGATGAGCCTGATTACGACAAGCTCATGAACTGGCGTTTAGGTATACTCAAGGAGCACGGTCTCGGTCTGAAAGAAATACAGGACACTATCGCTAAGATCGACCCTATCCCGGGCGCTAAGGAATTCCTTGACGAACTCCGCTCTATCTGTCAGGTCATCATCATCAGCGATACTTTCTCACAGTTCGCTACGCCCCTTATGAAGAAGCTGGGCTGGCCTACAATTTTCTGCAATTCCCTCGAAGTTGCTGAAAGCGGCGAGATCACAGGCTTCAAGATGCGCTGTGAGCAGTCCAAACTCACCACTGTAAAGGCTCTCCAGTCCATCGGCTATGAGACTATCGCAAGCGGCGACAGCTACAACGACCTCGGTATGATCAAGGCAAGCAAGGCAGGCTTCCTCTTCAAGAGCACCGACCAGATCAAGGCCGATAACCCACAGCTCCCCGCTTTTGAAACTTACGACGAACTCCTCAGCGCTATCAAGGCCGAGATCAGCAAATAAGCAATGCCCCTGTCTGCTTAACCTCGGTACTCATACAGAAACTTTATACGCATTTATCGGGGAAAACCTTTCTGAGGAAAGGTTCTTCCCCGAACCCCTTTCCAAAGACTTTTAATAGAATTTTTGCCTATTATAGGGCGCACTTGAAAGAAATGAGAAATCCTTACTTTACTGGTGTGCGCCCTATAATAGGCAAAAATTAATACTGAAAGTTTTAGGAAGGGAGTTTGAGGGAGA
>CADBAC010000176.1 GCA_902792495.1 Ruminococcus flavefaciens
AGAGCAGTTGAACTTGTAAACAACTTCATCAAGCCCGGTCTGGAGGATCTCTGTGTTTCAAGAACTACTTTCAAATGGGGCGTTCCTGTTTCATTCGACGACAAGCACGTTGTTTACGTTTGGATAGACGCTCTTTCCAACTATATCACAGCCCTCGGCTACGAGAACTCCGCATACAACGACTATGAGAAGTACTGGCCTGCTGATGTTCACATGGTTGCAAAGGATATCATGAGATTCCACGCTATCATCTGGCCTGCAATGCTCATGGCTCTGGAGATACCGCTTCCTAAGCACCTTGCTGTTCACGGCTGGATAACAATGGCAGGCAAGAACGGCGAGAGCGAAAAGATGTCCAAGTCACTGGGAAATGTTGTTGACCCGTTTGTACTGGGCGAGAGATACGGTCAGGACGCTATAAGATACCACATCCTCCGTGAGATGGCTCTGGGCGCAGACAGCCTCTTCTCCAATGAGATCATGATAAACCGCATAAACTCCGATCTGGCAAACGGCTTCGGAAACCTGGTTTCACGTACCGTTGCAATGGTGGATAAATACTTCGGCGGTACTATCCCGTCAGAGCGTGAGGGCGATGCTCTCGATGACGAATTCAAGGCCGTTGTTACAGGACTTCGTGCAGAGGTCGATACTTACATCGACGAGACCAAGCTGAAACAGGCTCTTGAGGAAATATTCAAGGTAGTCGATCGTGCTAACAAGTACATCGACGAGACAGAGCCGTGGAAGCTTGGCAAGGACGATTCAAAGAAGGCTCGTCTTGCTTCTGTTCTCTACAACCTCCTTGAAGCTATCCGCATCATATCTTCACTCCTCGCTCCTTTCATGCCTACAACTATGCCTAAGGTATGGGAGCAGATAGGCGCTACCGAAGCTGATATCGAGTACGGCAAGCTTGACAAGTTTGATGTGCTTCCCGAAAATCTGTTCACAAGGGTGAGATACTCTTCCCACGTATAGATGTTGACAAGGAGATCGAGGAACTCAACTCCATCCTTGCAAAGAATATGGCTGCGGCTCAGGCTAAGCTTTCATCCGAGGAAAAAGGTGCTGACGCTGAACCTATAGAACTGGCTCCCGAGATCACTATCGACGATTTCGCTAAGGTAGAGATAAGGGTTGCTAAGGTAACGGCCTGCGAAAAGGTAAAGAAGTCCGACAAGCTTCTCTGCTTACAGCTTGACGACGGCATGGGCGGACGTCAGGTAGTATCAGGCATCGCTCAGTATTACGCTCCCGAGGACCTCATCGGCAAAAAGTTACAGCTTATCGCTAATCTGAAGCCCGTAAAGCTGAGAGGCGTTGACAGCAACGGTATGATATGTGCCGCTGATACTCCCGATGGAGTAAAGGTTATTTTCGTGGATGATTCAATACCTGTAGGTTCAAAGATCAGGTAAAAATAAATTTCATCTCATTTAAAAGAGGATAGTTTTACATGGCAAAAACAAAGAAAAAGTACCGCATAAAAAAGCTTGCGGTGTTTGAAGCTTTCATCATTCTTCTGCTTCTGGCAGGACTGATATGGGTGTTATTCTTCCGTGGGGGCGGAGTATTCGACAAAAAAGAACCCGAAGCTGAACCTGTTCTGGCTGACATAACAGCCGATATCCCGCAGGAAACTCAGGTCCTTACCACTGTTGTAACAACTCAGGCGCCTACCGAAGAAAAAATGTATTCGGAGTATCACAGCGATGATATGCCCGAAAGCAAACTCAAAACCGAAAATTTTGTTACCCGTAACGGCTATTCATTCTATACCGAAAACGGTAAAGTGACATCAATTGCAGGCATTGACATTTCAGAATTTCAGGGTGATATAGACTGGGATATGGTGAAAGCCGCAGGGATCGATTTTGCCATGATACGTGTCGGATGCCGTACTTACGGCACGGGCGAGATAGTAATGGATACACGCTTCGGCGAGAATCTTGAAGCCGCTGACAAGGCAGGACTGAAAACAGGTGTTTACTTCTTCTCACAGGCTATCAGCGAAGATGAAGCCATCGAGGAAGCTTATACCGTACTCAATGCTATCGCACCTTACAACATCAGCTATCCCGTTGTTTTCGACTGGGAACTTGTCGAAGAGGACAATGCCCGTACCGACTATGTAAGTGCCGAAGACCTTGCCGATTACAGCATGGTATTCTGCGAATGCATAAAGGCCGCAGGCTACACTCCGATGATATACCAGAACAAGGGTACAGTTATCTACCGTCTGGATATCCCCAAGCTGAAGGACTACGACTTCTGGCTGGCTGAATACGCAGATAAGCCTACATACCGCTACGACTATCAGATGTGGCAGTACACAGGTGACGGAGTTGTACCGGGTGTAAAAACTCCTGTTGACCTTAACATAAGCTTCAAGGACTACAATTCCAACTTCAATACAGACTAAACTTAAGGCAACACCACACAAAGCTTGTGCTGAAGATGCGCCGACAGATTTTTCGTCAGATTGTATAGAAATTCCGCAGGCATACTGACGTATGTCAAGGGATTTCTGTGCAAGATGACGGACCGTCCCCTACAAAAGCATTCACGAAGAATAGCAGAATTGTAGGGGCTGGCGTCCTCGACAGCCCATTTTTTTACGATAATAAATTACTTTTTTGACAAGCTGAGAGCCCTTAAAAAAGGGCTCCTTCCTATTGCATATAAAATATCAAAGCATATGAGCTCTCAGCTCTTCACCTGAAAGTGGTGAGAGGTAAGCAGGAGCGATATCAAAAGCTGTCTTGCAGCCTGTAGCACCTTCAGCCTTGAGTCTTGCAAGTGCTCTTGCAAAGCAGATAAGCACGCTTGCTGTGAACTCAGGGTTTGACTCAAGCTTCAGTGAATACTCGATCATCTGATGAGTCTTCTCACCGTCGCCTGTGAGACCGCTTCTCATTACGAAGCCGCCGTGAGGCATCTTGTTGTGCTTAGCGTCGAACTCCTCTTCTGTGATGAAGTTTACAGTTGTATCGTACTCGTCGAAGTAGTTCTTCATAGTCTTGATGTCGTTCTCTATCTTAGCAAGATCAGCACCTTCCTCAGGAACTACCCAGCACTCTCTCAGGTGCTTCTGACGGGTTGTGAGTTCAGGCTGGCTGCCGCTTCTTACAGCGTCCATAGCAGCTTCGATCGGTACAGTATACTGAATACCTCTCTTAACGCCTTCAACTCTTCTGATAGCGTCTGAGTGGCCCTGGCTTACGCCCTTGCCCCAGAATGTATAGCTCTTGCCGTTAGGGAGGATAGACTCAGCGTAGAGTCTGTTCAGTGAGAAGAGACCCGGATCCCATCCCAGAGAGATGAAAGCAAGGTGACCGCTCTCCTTTGCAGCCTTATCAACGTTTGCGAAGTGCTCAGGTATTCTTGCGTGAGTATCGAAGCTGTCGATAACATTGAAGTACTGAGCCAGTTCGGGAGTCTGCTTAGGAAGGTCAGTAGCGCTGCCTCCGCAGATTATCATAACGTCGATATCGTTTGTCATATTCTTTGCGTCATCGAGCTTGAAAACCTTAGCGCCCTCAGTAAGAGGCTTAACACTTGAAGGATCACGGCGGGTAAAGATACCGGCCAGCTCCATATCATCATTCTGTCTTATAGCAAGCTCAACGCCCTTTCCGAGGTTGCCGTAGCCTGCGATTCCGATCCTGATCTTGGACATTTTATATTCCTCCTATGAATATAGATTACTTATACATTATAACACATTGAAGCGATGATGTAAAGAATTTTTTTCGCATACACTAACAAATAATCACATAAAAATGAAGGGCAGATGTTATCATCCGCCCTTCTCTTTAATATACTGTTATGATTATTCAGCAGCTGCAGTTGTCTCTTCCTCTGTTGTTTCTTCTTCAACAGTCTCAGCGTCAGCAGCCTCTTCCTCAGCAGGAGCTTCCTCAGCCTCTTCCTCAGCAGTCTCAGTTGTCTCTTCCTCTGTAGCAGCCTCAGTTGTAGCCTCTTCAGTAGTTGTCTCTTCTGTTGTAGTCTCTTCTGTAGTTGTCTCAGCAGTTGTTGTAACTACCTCAGAAGAAGAGCTTGAAGACTCACCGCTGTTGCAAGAAACGAGAGCACCTGTTAATACGATTGAACATACGATAGCAGCAAATTTTTTCATTTTTCATTTTCCTTTCTCTTTATCCCTTACGTGGGATCCATAACTATTTTTGGTGTTTTGTGTAAGTGTTTTCCTTACAGTTAATACTATACCACACCGGAAAACCAAAGTCAAGGGAATGAAAAATATGTAACCTTATTTTAAATATTATGTTGCAGAATTCTTTATTTCTTTACATTTTGAGTAAAGATTCGGGGCAAAACTTACAAATCAGAACAGTCCCGATTGTTGAATATTCACTAAATAGTAACCTTTTTCATTGTTTTGTAACGGTTCATATGAACTCATCGATAAAAACATACGTTTTATCTTTTCTTATATAAACAGAAAGAGCGCACCTAAGTGCGCTCCTCTATAATAATTTAAGCGATTAATGAAACCTGCTTATTAAAGTGAAGAATGGAATGTACGTGAGATAACGTCGTCCTGCTGCTCCTTTGTAAGCTTTACAAAGTTAACTGCGTAACCTGATACTCTTACTGTAAGCTGTGGGTACTTCTCAGGATGAGCCTGAGCGTCGAGGAGAGTCTCTCTTGTGAATACATTTACATTCAGATGGTGGCCGCCCTTTTCAGTGTAGCCGTCAATGAGTTCGATAAGGTTATCTACCTGCTTCTGATTATCCATGTGTAATTCCTCCTTATTCAAAATATGAATTTATTAAAATTCATCGTCTTCGGGATCAAGTTCGGTAGGCTGACAGCAGGCGCCCTTCTTGCCTGAGCAATCGGTGCTCTTTACTGTAGCGACTCTGAGTCCTTCGCCGTTTTCGCTTGATTCGATATTTACATGACCGCTTCCCTGAGACATGAGCTGATCGATAAGATCAGCCAGTTCTGCGGGATCGTCAGTGCTTCCGGGTTTATCGGGAGTTATCATTATTCTTCTCCTTTGAGCTTGTCAAGGTCGATATCGCCAACGAATACATCCATATCCTTGCCAAGAGCGTTAGGAATGATGGAGAATGTATTTGAGATACCGTCCTGAGCGTGTCTGAACGGAAGCTTAGCTACTGATGAAAGTGAAGCTACAGCACCGTGAGTGTCTCTGCCGTGCATCGGGTTTGCTCCCGGTGCAAGCGGTACGCCCTGCTTACGGCCGTCAGGAGTGTTACCTGTCTTCTTGCCGTAAACAACGTTGGATGTGATAGTAAGAATAGACATTGTAGGAACGCCATCACGGTATGTGTGGTGCTTTCTTATGCAGTCCATGAACTTACGGACAACTGCAACAGCCATCTGGTCAACACGGTCGTCGTTGTTTCCGTACTTCGGGAAGTCGCCTTCTACTTCGTAATCAACGATGACATTCTTTGCAACGTCAACAACATTGCCTGCCTTGTCCTTGATCTCGATATCCTTGCGGATAGGCTTAACCTTAGCGTACTTGATAGCTGAGAGTGAGTCAGCAACAACAGAAAGGCCTGCGATACCTGTTGCGAAGTAGCGCTTTACATCTCTGTCGTGGAGAGCCATCTGGAGTCTCTCATAGCAGTACTTGTCGTGCATATAGTGGATAACGTTAAGAGTATTAACGTAGAGACCTGCCAGCCATTCCATCATATCCATGTACTTGCTCCAAACGTCGTCGAAGTCGAGATACTCTGTATCAACAGGACGGTACTTAGGGCCGACCTGGAGACCGAGTCTCTCATCCACACCGCCGTTGATAGCATAAAGGAGACACTTTGCAAGGTTTGCTCTTGCACCGAAGAACTGCATTTCCTTGCCGACTACCATTGATGATACACAGCAAGCGATAGCATAGTCATCGCCGTGAGTAACTCTCATCATATCGTCGTTCTCGGATGAAGTCTTGATGGATATCTTAGCACAGTATTCCTTGAACTTTCTCGGGAGCTTCTGTGACCAGAGAATAGTCATGTTAGGCTCGGGAGCTGTGCCGAGGTTTTCGAGTGTGTGGAGGTAACGGAAGCTGTTCTTTGTTACCATGTGATTACCGTCAACGCTTACACCGCCGATAGACTCAGTTACCCATGTAGGATCGCCTGAGAAGAGTGAATTGTACTCAGGTGTACGTGCGAACTTGACGATACGAAGCTTCATGATGAAGTGGTCGATAAGCTCCTGTGCCTGTTCCTCAGTGATAATGCCTCTCTCAAGGTCACGCTGAATGAAGATATCGAGGAATGTGGAAGTACGTCCCAGTGACATAGCGGCACCGTTCTGCTCCTTGACAGCAGCGAGGTAGCCGAAATAGAGCCACTGTACAGCTTCCTGTGCTGTAGCAGCAGGTCTGGAGATATCGAAACCGTAGATCTTACCCAGCTCCTTCAGATCCTGGAGAGCACGGACCTGCTCTGAAAGTTCCTCACGGAGACGGATATTCTTTGAAGTCATTCTTACGAGAGATGTCTCGATCTGGTGCTTCTTGTCCTCGATAAGGAGGTCGATACCGTAGAGAGCAACTCTTCTGTAGTCGCCGATGATACGGCCTCTGCCGTAAGCATCAGGAAGGCCTGTAAGAATAGCTGAATGACGTGCAAGACGCATTTCGGGGGTATAAGCATCGAAAACGCCCTGGTTATGTGTCTTTCTGTATTTTGTGAATATTTCAACAACACTTGGGTCTACTTCGTAGCCGTATTCCTTACAAGCCTGCTGAGCCATTCTGATACCTCCGAAAGGCTGGAGAGAACGCTTGAAAGGCTTATCTGTCTGGAGGCCAACGATCTTTTCAAGATCCTTGTTGAGATAACCTCTGCTTTGTGGCCTCTGTAGGACCTGCGAGGAAGCTTTCGTCACCGTCATAAGGGGTATAGTTTTTCTTGATGAAGTCACGGACGTTTACGGAGGTAGTGCTCCAGCGTCCCTCCTTGAAACCATCCCATTCCTTCGGCCATGTTGTGATCATATTTCAGACTCCTTCTTGAAAGATCCATGACGGGGTACATCCCGTCATAATGCGCCATGGGAAAACGCTGAAAGGCGCAATCAGGATCAAAATTTTATTTTCCGCTATAATAGTAACACATTGTTATTTATTTGTCAATATCCATGTTCACCTAAGCTAACGTCATTTTCCGCTTTTGTGTTTAAAGTTATGACAAATGCTGTTTGTAAAGTTCCGCTCTCATAAGCTGAAAGCCTCGGAACTTCGGATTTCACGGCGTTTCTCAAATGAACCGCTGTCAAAAATGTCAAACCTTGTTCAGTCAATTTGTACAATTGAGAGAATTTTATTTTTTTGCGGTCATTCCGCCTGTTCGCCCGTATTCTGAGCGGTATTTTCAGCCTGCTGAGGCTTGCGTTTGTTTCTTTTGCGTCTGCGTCCGCCATGATGTGCCAGTGCCCTTTCTTTGCTTTCGAGTATCTCAAAACTCAGCTTGTAAGCAATAGCCGAAAGCGGTACACCAATTATCATTCCCAGGATACCGAAAAGTCCTCCGCCGACTGTTACAGCGGCAAACACCCATATTCCGGGAACTCCCACAGAATCGCCGACTACCTTCGGGTAGATGAGGTTTCCCTCTATCTGCTGGATGCAGAGGAGGAAGATAATGAATATCACCGCCTGCATCGGGTCTACTGTAAGGATGATGAATGCACTTATGCCTGCACCGATGAATGCACCGACGATAGGAATGAAAGCTGTAACGCCCACAAGTGTTGCCGCCATCGCCGCATAGGGCAGACGGAGTATAGTCATACCGATAAAGCAAAGCATTCCCAGCAGAAGCGCATCGATGAACTGTCCCACAAAAAAGCTGCGGAAAGTTTCGTTTGCGATGTGGTAGACATGGCTTATCTTATGGTACTTATCTTTCCCGAAAGCAACCGTGCATATACGCTTGGTGTCATTGAATAGCTTATCTTTGCGGATAAGCACGTATATGGCGAATACTATTCCCAGACCGATATCAGCCACAGTCGAGGTAAGAGTTCCTATTGCGCCCATAGCCGAGGTGAGAAGTCCTGCAACTCCCGATGTGAGGAGCGAGGTCGCTTTTCCTGCGATAGATGCCCAGTCGAATTCCAGCGCGCTTATCTGCTGCTGTATCTCAGGGTACTCCTTCAGCTTTTCCACCGCCATTTTCTGAAGTTTACGGAAATGGGGCGGTATCTCATGATACAGCACACGGAAAGCATTTGCTATCTCGGGTATGACTATGTACATTATGAGAATAAGTATCGCTATAGTTATAAGAAATGACAGCGCAAGGCACACAGGTCTGCGTGAAGCATTCACTAATTTTGTATTCTTTTTCGGGAAGTATCTTTTCTCAAAGCCCGTCATGATAATGTTGAATATGTAAGCTGCGGCAAGTCCTATAAGCATCGGCCGCACCGCACTGACCGCTATGCCTATGACCTTTGCAAGGACTGAAAGGTTCCTTACGATTATACATACTATGACGGCTAATACTGCGATAAAAATATACTTCTTTTTTTCTGATCTGTCCATTGGTCTGCTCCTTAAAAGCGGAGAAAATGAGAACAAGTCCCACTACTCCCATTATCTTATTCTTATAATACTATTATATCCTATTTCTATTTATTTTTCATCCTTTTCATTGTAAAATTTCTGTAAAACATCAGCGGAAGTTTTTTTAAATATTATTTTACAGCAGCCGCAGTTTTTACACCTCTCCCGTACTTGACCGAAGTACCGCATTCATGATATAATCATAATGATATAATTAACTTATAGAGGAGGAATATCAATGGCAGACGAAATATTCGGGGAAAGACTTTATCATATCGGCCGAGCGGTCGTTGACGGGAGTTTTCATACTCAGCGGGCGGACGAAGCCTTTTTCAGCTATTTCGGCAACGATGTCACATATTCCATAAGGCGAACCATCGATGACGCCGATTTCCCGAGGATAGAAGAATGCCTGAAAGAAGCCGAAAACGACGGAAGCGCCTGCACTGTCATCCGCATGAAAGGTGTAAGCGGTATGCTCAGATGGGTGCTTGCGGCCGTCAGTCTGCTGGAGATCACCGACGACTCCCCTGTTTTCAGCATCAGATTCAGCGATATCATGTCCCTTGAAGCACAGGGCTATCTCAGACAGCGCAGACTTTCGGATTACCGCAGTTTTCTCGGACTCAGCGGCGACCTTGCCTTTGAGTACAATTTCGGTACAAAGCATATAAAAATTTTCATGTTTGACCTTTGCCGTGAAGTTCTTCTTGTGGACGAAGAACTTGACTCATGGCAGAAAAATGCCGTAGACAAGGGCTACGTCCTTTCACGCTACCTTGAACCGTTCAGCAGTCTCTGCGATGACATAAGAAACGGCGCTTACCGCTTTGACCATGAATTCGAGTCCTCCCTGCTGAACGAAGGCAGGATAAAGGAAATGTACCTTTTCAGAGGCATCACCCGTTACGACTCACCCGACAGCCGCAAGGTCATAGGCGTTATCTCCGCTATCAGTTCTCAGCATAGAGGCAAGGATATCAACATGGCGCTGGAAGCTAACCGTGACTCACTTTCGGGACTCCTCAACAAACGTGCCGTAACTTCCTATGCCGAGGAAATGATATCGGCAAAACCTGCATATACTGTAAAGCTGGTACTGCTCTACATCGACAATTTCAGTGATATGATAGGAAGTCTCGGACACTCTTTCGGCGACGAGGTAATATACCGTGTGGCTCAGATAATCAAGCGTGAGATAGGCGAACACGGCCTTGCAGGAAGGATAAGCGCCGAGGGCTATCTCATCGTTCTTGAGGATATACGTGACGAGGAGGAACTGAGAGGCATCCTCCGTGCTATCCGAAGCAATATCGAATTCGCTTTCTCCGAAAGAGAGGACGGACTGCGCATCACCTGTTCTATGGGAATCGCAGGCTATCCCGATGACAGTTCCGACTATGAGGAACTTTTCATGCAGGCGGAAAAAGCTCTCGGTATCGCTCAGGAAAAGGGTCAGAACCGCTACGTTATCTACGATATCGGCAAGCACGGCGCTGTTGCAAAAGATATGGGAAACCGTTCGGCATTTCTCAGCAACCGTGGCGGAACTTCCGAAAAGCTGGACTTCATCGGTCAGCTTGCGGAAAATCTGGTAATGGGACGTATCCCCGACCTTTCCGTGCTTCTGGAACAGCTGAGAGCCGGTTTCGATATCGACGATGTGTGCGTATTTGCAGGCTCTGATATGGGACTCATCCTCAGCTGCGGAAACGCTCCCTGCAAAGATGCTTCATACCTTTTCGAGAATAATTATACCGACCGTTTCTCAGGTGACGGAGTGTTCGTCATCGACAATGTCAACGAGCTGGAAGGCCGTGACGACAACGCATTCGCAAAGCTGATGGAACAAAATATCGGCGGCGCTGTACAGTATCTCATGACCGAAAACAATATGGTCAAGGGCGTTATCTCATTCTGCTATATCGGCAGATTCAAGAAATGGGCGGTAACTGACATAAACTACTGTGCCATCGTGGGCAGGACCATAACTGCTCTGCTGAAAAAGCAGGCTTACATTTAACGAGGTGATGATATGATATATCTGCTGGAGGACGACGGCGGAATACGCAATTTCGTCCTTTATGCACTGAATAATTCGGGATTTGAAGCGAAAGGCTTCGAGACTCCGTCGGAATTCTACTCAGCTGTGGAAGAAACTCTTCCCGAACTTGTACTGCTGGACAGGATGCTTCCCGAGGAGGACGGCATGACTGTGCTGAAAAAACTGAGAAGCGCTCCCGAAACCGCCGAACTTCCCGTTATCATGCTTACCGCTCTTGACAGCGAAGCCGACAAGGTGGAAGGTCTGGACGGCGGTGCTGATGATTACATAGCAAAGCCGTTCGGCACTATGGAGCTCATCTCACGAATAAAGGCTCTCCTCAGACGAAGCGGCTCATCCGAAAAGCTTACCGCAGGCGAACTTACCATTTATCCCGTAAAGCATGAAGTTTTCGCAGCAGGCGAGCCCGTGGTGCTGACGCTGAAAGAATACGATATGCTCAGAAAAGTCAGAAAATT
>CADBAC010000177.1 GCA_902792495.1 Ruminococcus flavefaciens
GTCTGTTTTCTTGTGCTCCATATAGGCCTCGGAATAGCTCTCAGACGGATTGTCCTTGTTGTAGTGAACTATATCTGACTGGCCTTCTCTGAATCTGCATTTAGACTTCGGCACATCGAGAACAAAAGGCTCGCCGTCCACTTCATAGGCTATCTTTGCCCTGTAATAGTATTTATATCTCGTACTTGAATAATTGTGTTTCTTCTTACGCACTCTCTGCTTGGTCTGAATAACATCTACCACCACACCTTTTGTGGTTTCCTTGCAGTTTTTTATCTTGCCGAATTCCGTTCCGATGGTGACTAATAGGAACAGCACCGCCGCAACCCCAAATATCAAAAGCAGGAAACTGCTGCCTCCTCCGCTGCTGCTTCTTGTGGAAGCAGTGCTTGTGCCGAGACCGGCAGGTTCGTAGCTGTTGTTGCTGTTGTAGCCGTAATTGTTGGTATTGTTGTAACCGTTATTGTTATAACCGTTGTTGTAGCTGTTATTATTGTAGCCGCTGTTATTATAGCCGTTGTTATTGTAGCCGTTGTTATTGTAGCCGTTATTGCTGTTGTTGATCTCGTTTACATCATCATTGATATCCCACATAATAATAATCTCCTTAATATCATTTTTTCGTCGGGCTTCGCCGATTTTATTGTTTGTACTTGTTCAGGTACTCGCTTGCCAGATACAGCGAACCGCACACCACGACTACCCCATCGTTTTCCAGTGCAAGCGCTTTCGCTTTCTCTACGCATTCCTCAAGCGTTCCCGTTTCTGTTTCCGTCAGGAAGTCCGCTGTCTCTGCTACGTCCTCCTTCGGAACTGAGTTAGGCGCAAATCCGTCAACTGCAAACAGTTTCGTGCAGTGCTCCGATACCGTCCGCACGCACCCAACGTAATCCTTTGAGCTGACCATGCCCATAACTGCGTATATCTTCTTGCTGCGTGAAGTCAGATACATCAGCATGAGCGACAGCATACCAACTCCAGCAGGATTATGACCGCCGTCAACTATCACAGGCGGTTCACCGTCAATGTACTGCACCCTCGCTTTGACCTGAGCGGTCTCTATTGCCTTTCCTATGGCTTCATCAGGGATATCGAATCCCTTTCCTCTCAGGTAAACGCAGGCCGTTACTGCCGTAACTGCGTTGTAATACTGATGAACTCCGGCCATCGCAGGCTTGTACTTCACACCGTTGAAAATAAGCGGTGAGAAAAGTCCGCCGTCAGCCGCAGGTATACAGTCAGCCTTTTCTACAAACTCTGCCCCCCTTTCTTCAGCTGTACTCTTTACGATACTGCGGACGCTTTCGGGGTTGTCCTCAGAAAGCACAACTGCCGATCCGCCTTTGATAATGCCTGCCTTCTGAACGGCTATTTTCTCCACCGTATCGCCAAGTATAGCGGTATGGTCAAGTGATATCGAAGTTATCACAGAAATCAGCGGCGGAGGTATTACGTTTGTGGAGTCGAGAAGTCCGCCTATGCCTGTTTCAAGCACTACCACATCGCATTTCTCACGCTCATACCAGAGCATGGCTATGGCCATGGTTATCTCGAACTGCGAATACTCCCTGTCCCCTGCTTTTTCCCTGACTATCTCCGCAAGCTGACAAAGCGACTCATCGTCTATCTCGTCGTCATTTATGCGGATCCTGTCGTTGTAATGAAGGATGAAAGGCGAGGTAAATTTACCCGTCCTGTACCCTGCAAACTGTAAAGCATCGGCAATATATTCAAGGGTTGAGCCCTTGCCGTTAGTACCTGCAATGTGTACGAACTTCAGACGCTTTTCGGGATTACCCACGCTGTCCATAAGGCTCTGCGCACGGGAAAGGTCGGTGATCCTGCCGCCTGACTTTGTATAGGAGTTGATGTACTCCATACACTCGTTTATATTCATACTTTCACTATCCTTAAATAATGTATCTACGATTACCAGTATATCACAAATATTTTGAAATTACAATAGTTTTTTGTTTTACATCAATAATAAGTTAATTTTTAACAGGAATACAAAAAAGGGCACTCGGAAAGCGCCCCTACAATTCAGATGTTTCCGTTGGTTTATGTAGGGGCGAGTTCCGCTCGCCCGCATATTATTGATAAACGACATGAAGGACCGCCAAAGGCGGCCCCTACAGAAATGCTCCAACAAATAAGGGCGCACAATGTGCGCCCCCTGCAATTATGTATAAATGCATTATTAATTACGCATTAATAAACGCCTGCCTGCTTTTCTGCCTTTGCAACGGCTTCTTCAAGTGTCATGCCGCTGAATTCCTGAGCAGAGAAGATACGTCCGCATTTCTTGTCGTCAACGAATGCTCCCACAAGTACGCCGGGAAGTGCGCTTTCGGGAGAATTAGGCGCATTCGGGCCGCCAAGATCGGTCCTGCACCAGCCGGGATCGGTCAGGTTCATCGTTACGTCTGTGCCCTCGTAATACTTGCCCAGGTCACGGGTAACTTTGTTCAGAGCCGCCTTTGCTGCGGAATAGCCTGCCTGCTCGGGTTCGAGGTCGATACCGCTTGTTGTATTGACGATGCGTCCGAAGCCTCTCTCCTTCATTGCAGGGAGGAAGTGATAGCATATCATCATCGGTGCGGTAGTATTTACCTTGAAGCTGATATCATAGTCGGATGCAGGAGTTGTGAGATATTCCGTTCTGTAAGCGATCTGAAGTCCTGCATTGTTAAGAATGATGTCAATTGGAGTTCCCTTTTCGTCGATCTCTTTGCACATTCTCTCGACCTGAGCCATATCGGAAAGCTCAGCTTCAACTGTGTAAGCTTCCACACCAAGAGCCTTTACCTCGTCCACAACGTGCTGACAGTGCTCAGCGTTTCTGCTGTGAAGAACAAGGTTACAGCCCTGCTTTGCCATGAATATTGCGCATAAATAGCCGATACCACGGCTTGCACCTGTAATAAGTGCCCATTTTCCTTTTACATTTACCATAGATTTTCCCTCCATTTGCCGCTGAGCGAGCGGCGGCGCAATCACGCTTCGCTCGTAAACTCGCTTACTCTCTGCAAGAACGCAAGTCTGCTTTCGCTCACCGATTCTTTATATGTTTTGTAGGGGCTGCCTTTGGCAGTCCTTTCAATGCATTCCGAATTATATTTCGTAATCAATGCACGTTATATTTCGTAATCAATGCACGCTCTGTCTGTCTTTACTGTGCCGAGGAATTTTGCGAAATTAACGTGTGCAGGATGCACCTGATATGCGTTGAGTCCGTCGATATCGTCGAAATCGCAAATCAGCGAAACAGTGTAATTCGACTGATCTGCGTCCTTTGAATTGATGACCAGCTCGCCCTTTTTCAGTTCCTTCACGTTTGCGATAACGTCGTCGAAACGCTTCTTTGCTTCGGCGGCATTGTCATATTCGCTCATACCCTCTGTTGCTTTCAGCTTGAACATTACAATATGTCTTATCATTCTTTTTCACCTCACCTTCTGTAATTAGGAATTCGTAATGCGTAATTCGGAATTAGTGGTGTCAGCTCCGCTGACGGATTTGAAGATATATAATTCATAATTATTATTTAAATCCGTCCCCGATAGGGGACACTTCAATTCCGAATTCCGCTTTCCGAATTCCGAATTATTAAATATACTGAACTCCCAGTCCTTTGAGAGTTGCACGCATTTTATTTACCTTCTCCTCGGGGAAACGTCTGCCGATGCTGTCGGTTATCATATATGTCTTTATCCCTCTCTTGACAGCACCCTTGGCAGTTGCACCCACACATCCGCACTCGTCCAGTCCGCACAGCGCCATTTCCTTGTATCTCTTTTTATTGACGAATTCACAGAACTCTTTGGATGAGAATGAGTCGGGAAGTTTTTTCTCGAAATAGTTATCGCTTGCCAGATCAAGGCCGCTGTAAAGTTCCGCACCAAGAGTGCCCCTGATAGAAAAGCCGATGAACCATTTATTGGTTATGATGTTGGGGAATATCTGAGAAATATAGATAATATCCCAGCCTTTTGCTTTATACTTGGCTATTGATGCGTTTACTCTTTCTGTCAGTTCTTTGCTGTCGTATGAAAACATGGGCTTTCGTTTATCCCACAGATAGTCGTTCTGCATATCTATAACGACCAGTGCTTTATCACTCATAAATTCCCTCTTTTCTTTTTCGGGCGGACATGATATCCGCCGCTGCAATATTATTGTTTATCAACTTTTGTAGGGGAGGGCGCCCTCGCCCTCCCAAATCAACATATTTACGTCCAACGGGAGCCCGAGGGCGGGCTCCCCTACATTGGTTCAGTCGACGCCTGCTCAG
>CADBAC010000178.1 GCA_902792495.1 Ruminococcus flavefaciens
GGATGTCTGCCGACCGCTCGGGTTGCTGATATCAACCTCTCCATGTACTGCACGTTCCTGCATCAAAGGCCTCGCCATCTGTATCGCAGTAACTGTAGCCCAGTTCCTGAGGTGCATATTCAACACCGTCAACTGTAAGCACGAAGCTTCCTGCAAATTTATGCCATTCGTTATCGAACTTATCGCAGACGTTATAATAGTCAGTCTCGCCGCCTGCAAGGTCTGTTCCGAGGAAACCGAACTTAAACTTGAACAGCGTGTCATACGAACCGTACTCCACATAAAACAGGTCGTAGTCTACATCACCGTCGCTGACAGTAACACCTGTCACAGTATCTAAATATGAGTTTTTCAGCACCTGATCCGGAACAGTGAAACGGTACTCCATATCAACATCATAGTCGAATATCCTGTTTTCGGGGTCGCTGTCAAAGCTTATCTTCTTTACTGCGGTAATAACTTCCGCTTCATTCATCATAAACGCTGAGGGGCCGTCCATGCATACATGGTAAAGTCCGTTTATATCGGGGTCTTTCACTCCGTATGCGTCCCACATACCGTATTGTTCGAGGTTATTGTTATAGTTTTCTTCATCGAGGATGTACGCAAAAAGACGTATCCTGTCGTTAGTCTGTGCAAGTGTTTCGTCATTTACTGTAACGTCGAATAACAGCTTGGGTGCAGTCTTATCGCCTGTTACGGAGTCGATAGTAACTGTGAATATACCGTCAGACTGTGTTTGTCCTATCTCGCTGTAATGTCCCTGTTCGATTATTTCCGCTGTAGTTTCGTCCTTGCCGAAAAATCTGCGGAAAGTATCGCCGAGAGGTCCGTATCCCATAGCGGAAACAGCTGTACCAGAAATAACGATACAAGCAGCAGCCGCACCGACAAGTTTGCCTATTATACTTCTTTTAGTTGATTTTTTCATAGTGATTTCCATTTCTGTGTCAACAGATGCTTTTGCCTTTGCAAGCATTTCTTCTGCTGTTAAGTTGAAGTACTTATCACATACGTCGTCCATAGCTTTTTTATAGCGATTTTCGTTCACAGCCAATCTTCCTTTCTAAGTGTATTTTTCAGCTTGTCCCTGCCTCTTTTAAGTCTGGTTTTCACCGTAGATTCGGGGAGATCAAGTATCTTCGCAATATCGCTGACACTGTATTCACCGTAGTAAAAGAGGTGTATGGGAACTCTGTATTTTTCAGGCAATTTCATTACTTCGCCTATCATCTCGTCAACTTCATGCAGTTCGTCTGATGGAAGGTCCTCGGGGATGGGCGAAGCAGAAATATGCTTCTTGCTTCGGAAATGATTGTTGCAAATGTTTATGGCGACTCTGATAAGCCACGCTTTTATGTGTTCATCCGAATCGAAGCCGCCATCGTATGTGTACAGCTTTATGAAGGTATCCTGAGAAAGTTCGGCAGCATCCTCTGCATTCCGCACATATCCGTATATGACGGAAAATACCGTTTTTCTGAATTCTTCATATGCCCACAGGAATTTTTCATCTGTCATGGTAAATGTCTTCCTTTTTGAAACGTTTCACGGGGCCTTTTCAGGTCCCTTCAATAATAATACACACCTGCATCAGAAAAGGTTTCACTCTTTTTATTTGTATTATAACATAGGATGTATCATTCTGCAACAAACATAATTAACAATGTAAGCCCTGACATTTTTCATTTTAATCGAGCAATATTTAACTTGACTTTCCTGTACCGGTGAATATATAATTAAAGTAACCACATTCAGGCGGTTATCGCCCCGAATTTATTTCGGGAGCGCAAATTCTTCAGATATTGTTTATTACAGAGATAATTATGAAAGGATGATGATAATGAAGCTGATAAAAAAGATCGCAGCTGCGGCTTTAGCTGTTATTTCCGTCATGCCGTCAACGGCTCAGACATTTACAGCATATTCCGCCGCTCTCCCCGATAAGGACGATTACGAGGAAATTGACCGAAACTGGGCTAAGCTTCTGCAATACACTCTGCATTTCTACGATGCCAATATGTGCGGTAACGACGTTGCAGACAAAAACAGATTCTCATGGCGAGGAAACTGCCATACCTACGATGCAAAAGTTCCGCTTCAGCCAATGGATGAACAGGAAATCGGCACTAACATGGATGAAGCCTTCATAAAAAAATACAAGGACATCCTCGACCCTGACGGTGACGGTTTTGTGGATGTTTCGGGCGGATTCCACGATGCAGGCGACCATGTGAAATTCGGTCTCCCCGAAGCATATGCCGCTTCCGTCGTATCATGGGGCTATTACGAATTCCGTGAAGCCTACGAGAAAACAGGTCAGGCTGAACATACAGAGACCATCTGCCGCCATTTCTGCGACTACTTCATGCGTTCAACTTTCCGTGACGACAAGGGCAAAGTCGTTGCATTCTGCTATCAGGTCGGCGACGGAAGCATAGACCACGAATACTGGCAGTCGCCCGAGATCGACGCAATGGCAAGACCTGCATACTTTGCTACCTCCGAGAAGCCTACGACCGACGATGTTTCGGAGTCTGCGGCCGCTCTTGCTATCAACTACTATAACTTCCTTGACACCGATCCCGAGTATGCCGAAAAATGCCTTGACTACGCAAAGGCGCTGTTTGATTTTGCTTCGGAAAATGATAAGAAAGTCGGTCAGGCAGGCGAAGGTCCGAAGAGTTTCTACACATCCAACAAGTGGGAGGACGATTTCTCTTTCGCCGCCTGCTGGCTGTATCTCATAACCAAAGATCACCGCTATCTTGAGGAGTGCCTCCCCTATGTGGACTACTACGCACCTCCCGGATATGTTCTCTGCTGGAACGATATGTGGAACGGTGTAGGCATCCTCCTCGGACGTATCCAGGACATCTATCCCGAAGTCTGCGTGGAATGCCGTGAAGCCGCAGGCCTTAACAAGTACGAAGAACTGGACTTCTGGTACATGGAGGCTAAGGCTATCAACACTGTCATGGAAGGCAAGAAGGGCAAGATCACTCCCGCAGGCTATTTCTACCTTGATACATGGGGAAGCGCACGTTATAACACTGCTGTTCAGTTCACCGCTCTCCTCTACGATAAATACTGCAAGGGCAAGGACAGATTCAATCCCGACAATCCCGATTACACTTTCTCAAAGTGGGCACAGGGACAGATGGAATACATCATCGGTGATAATCCCCTCGGCAGAAGCTACGTTGTGGGATACGGCGAAAACAGCGTAAAATATCCTCATCACCGTGCCGCTTCCGGGCTTACGATGGCGGAAGATCCTGCCGAACACAAGCACGTTCTCTACGGCGCACTTGCAGGCGGTCCTGATGCTTCCGACAAGCACAACGATGTTACAAATGACTGGGTATACAACGAAGTCACCATCGACTACAATGCCGCAATAGTCGGCGCAGCAGCAGGACTTTACCTGTACAGCGGTGATGAGACCATGAAGCCCGATGAGGACTTCCCTCCTGCTGAAAAAGAAGACGATTCCGCACTTTTCTCAGGCGATAATTTCTGGGTCGAAGGATATTGTCAGGAATCTCCCGAAGATACAGGTGCAGGCGTTACAAAGCTGACATTCTTTGTCAACACCGACTGCCTTGAACCTCACGACGACCTTTCTGTCCGTTACTATTTCGATATATCGGAATTCGAGAAAAACAGCGATATCCGGGGAAGCTTTGTGCTTCAGAAGACCTACGATCAGGTCGAGACCGAAGTTACCGACAGAGCCGCAACTCTTTCTAAGCCCATCAAGTACAAAGACAATATCTACTATGTTGAGATATCGTGGCCCGATTACGCTATCGCCAACTCCAACAAGAAGTATCAGTTCATAATCGGTATGTATTACGGCGATAACTGGGACTCCTCAAATGACTGGAGCAGAAAAGGCATAAAGGAACTTGAAGGCGATTACGATAATATCGTCGGCGGTGTGGAACTGGCTGAAAAATGCGAAAATGTCTGCGTTTATGCTGACGGAAAACTCGTCGGCGGCACTGAACCTGACGGCACTCAGCCTGCTAAAGTCTACAAGATAGCACAGCTGGTCAGACTCCATAAAATGCTTCACGGCACTTCTCCATTCTCTGATAAGGATTCAGCTATGCAGTTTGATTTCAACAGTGACAGCGAAGTCGATATCTACGATGAGATCATTTTACGAAAGCTCATTTTAAAATCAATGTAAGGCAACACCGCACAAAGCTTGTGCTGAAGATGCGCCGACAGATTTTTTCGTCAGATTGTATAGAAATTCCGCAGGCATACTATCGTATGTCAAGGGAAGATGACGGAAAATATGTCCGCAGATTCAGTGCAAAGCCGTCAGGCGGGCTTTGTGCGGTGTTGCCGTAAATACAAAACAGCTTGAACTGAAGTTGATTCGGTTCAAGCTGTTGTTTTTATTTCAGTATATTTGAGGCGAAACTTCTGATATGCTGATAGCTAACTGCAAGATTGAGGTTCTGGCCTTCGTCAATGCCGCCTGTGCATATCCCGATGACTTCTCCGCAGCAGTTAAGCAGTGCTCCCCCCGAACTTCCATGAGAGATCGGAGCTGTGAACTGTATCATTTCCCTGTCCTTTATGGTGCGGAATCCCGAAATTATGCCGTCAGAAACGGAGTTGAAAAGTCCCATCGGACTTCCGATGGCAAAAACTTTTTCGCCTCGTCTCAGCTGTCTGCGGTCATTATAAACAGGCAGCGGCGGCATTTTTTTCTGAATGCGGATAAGTGCAAGGTCAAACACAGGATTATACTTGATGAGTTCGACCATATCGTATATATTATCGTCATTCTCTATGCGAACACAGAAAGAGTGTCCTTCACGTATAACATGGCAATTCGTGAGTATGTATCCGTCGGGATGAATAGCGATTCCGGAACCGCTTGCAACAGGAGTGCCTGACTCGTCCAATATTATTATCATGACCACCGACTGCGCAAGGGCAGCAAGTTCCTCATAACTTCGTTCCCTCGGCGCTTCTGCTGAAGGAGTTACCTTCTGCACACGTTCTGTCATCACTGCCGTACTTCTGCTGCTGTGCTGCGGAATATGTATCCTGACAGGCGGTGCAGGCTGCTTCTCAGGCTTCTTTGGCTGAGCTTTCGGCTTTTCAGCTGATGTGACAGGCTTATACTCAGGGAATACTACCTTTTCATATTTGCCGTAAGGAATGCATATGCAGTTTTCCATGAGTTTATCGGGAATACTCCCCTTTCCCTCTGGCATGAGTATCAGCGTATCTATCCCAAGCATAGCAGCAAGACAGCCGAACAGGAACTCCGATGTCTTTGTACAGCCTGAGTATATCAGCTTGCAGAATTTGTCTTT
>CADBAC010000179.1 GCA_902792495.1 Ruminococcus flavefaciens
GCCTGCATCAAGGCTTTGTACACAAACTGAAATAAATAAAACCATGTCAAAGGATGAAGGAGGATTCAGATGCTGTTTACTGTTATAAATATAGAAAAGGAAAACGGTGCTGTCTACGTTACAGGCAGTACCTCCATCGGATATATCAAAGGTTTATGGAAAGACGAGGAAATGCCCGAAAACGGTAAAAAATACCCGATAGAACTGCAATTCCCCGTTGTTGAAAGAGAAGCCGTCGTCCCCAGCACTTCCGATATCGGCACAAAGATACTGGGCGACAAGACCTCTTTCTGCTGTGAATGTGTGGATTTCGACACTGTGTACTACCTCCGCTTATCTGTAGACGGAACAGCTATGCTGGATGTCTCAAAGGAAGATCCTCCTATCGAAAAAGGCCAGTGCATCAGCTTTTCACTGCCCTTTGAGATGGTCTGTATATATCCTGTCAGAATATAATACAAGAGTGTGATAATATGATAATTATGTCTGTTGACTTCGGTGACGCAAGAACAGGTATCGCTGTCTGCGGAAAAAGTGAAATGATAGCTTCGCCTGTGACTGTTATCGCCGAAAAAGACTTCGATAAATGTATCGAAAAAACTGCCGCCCTCGCTAAAGAGCAAAGGGCGGAACAGATAGTTGTAGGCTATCCAAAGAATATGAATGGCACTATAGGCGAAAGATGCGAGAAATGCACTCTTTTCGCTCAGAAGCTGGAGGAAATAACAGGTATCCCCACCAAGCTGTGGGACGAGCGCTGTACCACGGTTTCGGCGCATAACTACCTGAATGTGACCAACACAAGGGGCAAGAAACGCAAGAATGTGGTGGACGCTGTTGCCGCTGTCATCATCCTTGAAAGCTACCTTGAATTCAGAAAAAATTCGGGCGAGGCTACATCATAAGGGACTTTATATCGTCCCAGAGGCTGTTTGCCGCCTTGAGAGTTTTATTGGCATCACGCTTTATGCTCATTTTCTTTGAAGGAGCTGTCTCTGTAAGCGCACAGAAGGCCATGCCCACTGCTGCACCTGCTGCCGCTCCTTTTGCAAGTGACTTTATATCCATAGAGTTTCCCTTTCTGCAATGCGTATAATTACGCACCGCAGCTTTATTATCTGTTAAGAAATATTATTTATTCGCAAGGAGCTAAAATGCATAATCTTAACATAGTCCTCGTTGAACCCCAGATACCGCAGAATACAGGCAATATCTCCCGTACCTGCGCTGTTACGGGTGCGAGGCTCCACCTTGTCCGTCCGCTGGGATTTGAAGTCTCCGACAAGCACCTGAAACGTGCGGGTCTTGACTACTGGGACAAGCTGGATATAACCTATTATGACGATCTCAGCGACTTTTTTGAAAAAAATAAGGACGGCCATTTCTACTACTTTACCACAAAAGGACTCCATGTCCACAGCGATATTGACTATCCCGACAACGCTTACCTTATTTTCGGCCGTGAGGACAAGGGACTTCCCGAGTCTCTCCTCCACGACAATCCCGGCTTCTGCGCACGGATACCTATGCGAAACGAGCTGAGAAGCCTTAATCTTTCCAATTCCGTTGCCATAGCAGTATATGAAGTGCTGAGACAATGGGATTACCCCGACCTTTCCCGTGAAGGAAAGCTTACCCAATACAACTGGTAAAGGAGAATAATATGTCAAAAATAATGATACTTACCGACAGCTGCTGTGACCTCCCGAAAGAAACTATCGAGGAGCTCGGCATCAAGGTGCTGCCGTTTACCGTAACTTTCGGAGGCGAGACCTTCCGTGAGATATTTGATAAGTCCTCTCAGGAAGTCTACGAAATGATGGAGAAAAATCCTGAGATACCAAAGCATTCCCAGATAACTCCACTTACTTTCGAGGAGACCTACAAGGAGATATACGAACAGGGATACACCGATATCATCAGCGTTTCCATCAATTCACAGGGCTCAGGCACTTATAACAACTCCATTATCGGCAAGAACGATTTCTTCGAGAATAATCCCGAAGCTGAGGGAAAGATACGCATTTTCAATCTTGATTCAAAGTGCTACACCGTTTTCTACGGCTACCCGATAATCGAAGCTGTCAAGAAGATACGCAAGGGCGCTGAGGCTGAAGAAATAGTCGCTTACCTCGAAGACTGGTTCGATGTATGCGGTATCTATGCTGTACCGTACAACCTGAAATATGCCAAGAAATCAGGACGTATTTCCGCTGCTGCCGCTTTTGCAGGCGAACTTCTCGGTCTCAAGCCCATCATCCTTTTCGCTGACGGAACTACCAAAACCGTCGACAAGATACGTGGCGAGAAGAATATCGTGCCGAAGCTGGTAGAATGCGTAGAAAAGAATATGACTCCGCAGACTCCTTATCTCATGCTCCACGGCAGAGACAATACTCTCGCAAAGGAGATAGAAAAGGAACTCATCAAGAAAACAGGCAGAAAAGCTGAGATGTACGGCCAGATAGGAGCCGTTGTTTCCGCTAATATCGGCGCTGACATCGTGGCTGTGCTTGTCAGAAGAAAAAACAAGTAACACCAACAAACGATAATTTTAAAGCAAAGGAGGCTTAACTATGGGTGAACTTGAATATCATGACATGAAAGTTGCAGAGGCTCGTGAACAAGGCAAGGAAGAAGGCCGTCAGGAAGCTCTCGAAAACGGCGGCGGCGGTGACGGCTCGCTTGGATTTTTTCTGGTGATAATACTGTTTTTCGCAGGCATCATCTTTTTCAATCATTACAGCAGTCCGACAACCACTCCGAAGAATAACGGCGGTAATTCAAGTATCACCGCAGTTCAGAGCCTTCCTGCTGATATAAGCAACTACATCGCTCCCGACGGTGTAAGGTTCTACAAGTACACGGGAAGCGGCGGCGAGACTTATGTCCGCCATCACTACGAGCCCACCGACCAGATAAGCAAGCAGGGCTACTACCGCTCCGACACAGGCGAGTACGTCCTCGTCGATATCAGCTACTATATCGAAAACGAGCAGAATTATTGCAGGTGGGGCATCTACTACTGCGGAAGCGGAGGACGAAGCACTGCCGCTTCGGGCACTGACCCTATTGATGTCATCGGCTTCTCATCTTACAACTGTCAGAACGCTCTTACCAATACCCTTGCAGCTCACGGATTCGACAGCATAACATATAACAGCGACGGCTATTACGGCGACGAGATAAACCGTGACTCGGCTTTTTCGATCATCGGCTACAGCACATGATCGTCCACGACAGGCGGACAGCTTTATCCGCTTTCTGTGTCGCTCATTCTTCGATCAGCTTCTCAGCGCCCTGTTGAATGATGAACTTCCTTTGGAATGTCAAAGGCACTTGACAGGCTATTTTACGTTATGTAAAAGCGCTTTTACATCATTTTTCTGCTGAATATCAAAGAAATTTTTCAAAAAAATGCCGCAATGTAAAAAACAAATGATAGACTTCATGCTCCGGAACTGGTATACTGGTGTCAGTCAGGAGAAAACAATCATCACGAGGAGGTCAACTGATGGAAGTCGGAAATCAGATCAAAAAACACCGTACTAAAAACGGATGGTCGCAGGAGGTGCTGGCTGAAAAAGCATTTGTAAGCCGTCAGACAGTGTCCAACTGGGAGAACAATAAAAGCTATCCCGACATTCATAGTCTGGTGCTTCTCGGAAATATATTTAACATTTCTCTTGACGAATTAATTAAAGGAGATGTTGAAGTAATGAAAAACGAGATCAACAAAAATGAAGTCAAGGAATTTAACACATGGGCATGGATAATGACAGGGCTTATGCTTATCATGATAATATCACCTGTGCCGCTTTTCAGTGCAGGTCTGATCGGTATTGTGATATGGGCAGCCATCGTCGCTGTTACTTTAGCGGTATGCGTAAAGGTAGAAAAGCTGAAAAAGTCCTACAACATCCAGACATATAAGGAAATATCCGCCTTTATGGACGGCAAGCCCCTTGACGAGATCGAAGCTGAACGTAAAAAATATACCACTTTCCAGAAAGTCATGTTCGGTGTTGTCAGCGGTATCGTCGGTTTTGGCGTTAGTTTCGGTGTTTTTTGGCTTATGTACAAATAAAGAAAAGCAAGGGCGCACAATGTGCGCCCCTACATTATTTCAACCATATTTGCATGATATCCGAGGAGCGCCAAAGGCGGCCCCTACATTCACGTTAATGGAAGCCGTTTCAGCCTACGCAAGCCGCTCGCTCAGTGTGGAACGCCGAGGGCGGCGTTCCCTACAAAGCTTGCCGTCGAGCGACCTGAAACTCATCGCTT
>CADBAC010000180.1 GCA_902792495.1 Ruminococcus flavefaciens
CATGATGTTCGGTAATCAGATATTGATTACAAACTCCGTGATTTCTGTGACGGGTAAAGCTGCTGTCAGTATAGGTTTTCTGAAACAAAGCATCTCCCACATATTTTTCATTGGCGATAAGCTCTGTAATTCTTTCTCCTCTCCATTTGCCGCTCCGTGCTGTAAAGATACCTTGTCTGTTCAGTTCATCGGCAATCTGTGAAGGTGTTTTTCCCGAAAGAATATCGGCAAATATTCTTTTGACAACCTCTGCCTGCTCCGGCACAATAACCATTCTGCCGTTTTCATTTTTGTAACCGTAAGGCGGAGCGGAAATAATATAAGTGTCGTTTTCAAAGCGTTTTCTGATACTCCACTTTTCGTTTTCGGAAATGGATACGGATTCGCTTTCCGCAAGACTGCCGAGTATGGACAGCATAAGTTCACTTTCCATAGAGCCTGTATCTATGTTTTCTTTCTCAAACAAAATCCGCACACCAAACCTGAGAAGTTTTCTTGTTATTTCAATACAGTCTGTTGTATTTCTTGCGAATCGGCTGATGGATTTCGTAAGCACCAGATCGATTTTTCTTTTTTCGCAGTCGCTTATTAGTGCAAGAAGTCCGTTTCTTCCGTTTTGCGAAGTACCGCTTATACCTTCGTCATAGTAAAGACCGGCGTATTCCCATTCTGGATTGCTTCTGATATAAGTTTCATAATGCGTTTTCTGCGTATCAAGACTTGCTTTTTGCTCATCACTTGCCGTTGAAACACGGCAGTAAGCGGCAACTCTTAATTTTGATACAGGCATTATGGCATCAATCTTTGTCGTTCTTTTCATCAACTCACCCCCAATCGGTACGGTAATATTCGCATAATATCCTGAAAATATCAAGCGGTATCCGGCATTATCTCAGCAAGAGCAGGAGAGAAAGACAGGCGGTTTTTATCGGTGATTTTGTTGAATTCATCAACAGTTATGAGTTTTTCCGACAATGCTTTTTGCAGTATTTTCTGTACAATGTAGTAACTATACTCACTTGCTAACTGTTCGTTTGTTATCTTCACAGCACATCCCTCCATAAAAATAATTTAGCAGACACTCCCCCCGAAAGATGAGCGCCTGCCTTATTCGTATTACTGTTTTTTCATCAGTTCATTGACCCTTGCCTGCACCTTGTCATAGTCATATCCGGCATCGGTGAGTTTCTGCTGTCGCTCTTCGCCGTTGCCCCACTTACCCTGAATGACCTCATGCGCAATCTTGTCAATCTTCATCTTCTCACAGAGTTCATTGACTTTTTTCTGTACGGCAGAATAGTTATAACCTGCGGCAGTAAGTTTCTGCCTACGCTCATCACCGTTGCTCCACTTGCCCTCAATCACCTCCTTTGCAAGCTGCGTTACAGTTTTCTTTTCAGCTGTCACAGGCTTTTTATAGCCATTGTAACCGCCGTTCTTAATGATAGTCGGATAATCTGTATAGCCGTAGTTCATATCAACGTTGCCGCTGATACCGTTTACTCTGCCCTCATCAGAATACTGCCAGATACCATACTTGTCGGCAGTGTATGTACAGCGATAATTGTACTGTGCCACCCACAGCGGATACTTGCCTGCCACATTGTTAGACACGAAGTTATTCAGATAGTATGTTGAACAGTACAGACCGGCAAGGTAGCCGTTCTTTTCAAGCTCTCCGCAGAATGCTTTGATAACACTGTCACAGAAAGCCTTTCCTTTTGCAAACTGGCTCTGTTCTTCAAGATCAAAGTAAATCGGGTATTCAAACTTTTTCCCTTTGATAACTTCCATACAAGCCTTTGCCTCTCTGACAGCATCCTCCGCACTGTCTGCATACGAGTACCAGTAAGCACCTACATCAAGTCCTGCTGCCTTTGCATTTTTGTAATTCTGTTCAAAGCAGTTATCTTTCTGACTTGTTTCTCTTCCAAATCCTGCACGGATAATGACAAAGTCAACACCGCTTGCCTTGACTTTTCTGTAGTCAACAACACCCTGCCATGATGATACATCAATTCCTTTAATCATTCTTGTCGTCCTCCTCGTTATGTTTATGATGCAGCTGTTCCAGAACTTCTTTCAGCTTTTTCGGAATAGGGAGTCCGAGATGTGCTGCGTTTTCCAAAAGCGATATACCCTCGTTTGAGAGGTAAAAAAACAAAACTGCCGTCCTGAGTACACTGCCTGTGCGGATAACCTGAATATCGATGATGTTTGCCACACCGACAAGTGTGAAAATCAGCACCTTGCGGCAGATACCCTTAAATCCGGCTTTGCTCGACAATCTCTTATCATTGATGGCACACATCAATCCTGTGAAATAATCCACTGCCACGAAAGATGCCAATGCGATAATAAGCCCGTCACAGCCTCCTAAAAAGTAGCCTATCCATCCGCCCAGTACAGTAAATGCAAACTGTATGGCATTCCAGAATTCTTTCATTAAGCATCACACTCCTATAAAAATATATGAAAAAAGCGACAGATGACTGCCGCCTGATTCCGTAGTTATTCTTCTTGTATTGTGTATGTTATCTTCATTGTCTTGTCTGCTGTCTTGATGACAGAGGTTTCAAGATTATTGATTGTCGCCAAATACGGTGTGGCAAGAAACAGGTTCTGCCTTGTTGCATTGGCATAGTAACCGCCAAAGCTGAACAGATACGGTCCGTACGGAAACAGCGGTGTACTGGTGTAAGTCCAAGGGGCATTGTTGGCTTTTTTGAAAACTCTGTCCTCCGTATTGATGAGAAAATCGCTGCCAATGATCCAGTCACCAATGTTGGCAAGATATATCGAACCACTGCGGTAATAGTCATCATTGCAGGTGTAGTTTGACGTGAAGCCAAGCGGTATTTCTTTAACATCGGCAGGATTGTCAATGTTGATTTTGTAAACTTTGGTATTATCATAAGAGACTATATACAGAAAACCGTTCAGCAGAACACTATGTACATCTCTCGACGGATTGACATTATACCCGCTGTGATAGCCGACTGCGTGTGTCCTTGCTCCGTTGACAATCATCGTTTCTTCCGTGAAAGAATAATCTGCCTTGCTGATTTTTATTTTGTTAAAAGCGGCATTTCCGTCTCGGTTTTGCTCATGCATAAAGCCATACCAATAGCCGTCTTTTCCGTCAAAGAAGTCATAATTACCTTCGTTTCTTTTCGGGTCTGCCATTACAAACGAGGTCGGGTTCAGCTTGACCTCTGACAGCACATCGTAATTGCTGCCAAGCATCGTGTCATTCAGACCTACACTTGTAAAACTCATGCGTATTTTTTGAATAATAATCTCGTTGCTTGTATTCAGTCCGATAGTCCATAAAAAATTATTTTCGGGGTCTATCTCAACGGCATTGATATAAGCCGTCCTCGCCTGTCCGCTGCTTTCACCATTTCTTGAACGCATGACCCACACAAAGTTATTGCCGTTGTAGGTATCGCCCATATAAGCAAGTCCAGCCCATGTGTGCGTCAGAGCTACACATGAAATAGTGCCGTTTGCTTGTGATGTAGTGAAATCCCAGACAAACTTATAACCGTTATCCAGTTTCTTCGTTTCCGTCAGGTTCATACTGCCACGCATAATATTTGTGGTACCATTGACATTGTTTGATGCGTAACCTACACACGGATTGGCAGATGGTACGTAGTATTTGTTGGGGTCTTCTTCGATGGTATCAGAAAACAGCAAAATACCACCGATACTGTTCGGACACAGTGGCAGCATATTGTCATTCAGGTCGTTGGTATTGCCGTTGATGGTGAACAGCATACCCTCAATATTATGGCTGAAAAAATGGGCTATCGCATTGGTAACAAGGTTTGTTTCGGTGTGTTTTTCGACCTGTCCTGTTCTGACATCAGTCAGTTCAATTTCCGTTATTCCTTTCAAAGTTCCTCACCTCAGTTCAGATAATGTACTGTGATACGATTGACAAAGCCACCCTCACGCAAGGCAAACCGTATCATATACTGTCTGTCCGTTACGGCATCGTTCCACGCATCAGTACCGATTGCTTTTATGGATTCACGGTTCATGCCGCTTGTTTCCTCTGACAGCACCACCCATCTGCCGTCCGTATATGCTTTCCATGTGCTGCCGCCGTCAAAAGAAAATGCAAACAGCGTGTTATCATCGGAATCAATATCTACACTTTCAATGCCTAAAATCGTGCTGTCATTCATTTCCGTGTTTTTGGAATAGACCAACTGCACAGGCGGCACGGCTTTCAGATTTGCAGAAATGGACGGCAGTTCGGAATCGGAGTCCTGCCATGCCAATGATAAAGAGTAGGATTGACAAGCCGTGAGATAATAACGTCTCTCGGAAAATCATTAAATCCGTACTGTCTGAAAACTGACGCAGAAAGTCTGTTTATCGGTATTTCCTCAAGATAAGATTCTGTATCAAAAACAAGTCCTTCATCCTCATACAAAAATTTTCCAAAGCCGTTGTTCAGATAGGTGCTTTCTGAGATTGTATTGTAAAAGCAAGCTCGCACGTTTTCATCAACACAGGGTACAAAATGCAGCTTTTGCTCCTCGCCCTGCCAAAGGTCAATGCCGTAAACAGTACCACGGAAATATCTGCTGTCCAGCTTTTCGGCTGTGTTTATTGTGCCGATAACAAGCTCACAGGCAGAGGT
>CADBAC010000181.1 GCA_902792495.1 Ruminococcus flavefaciens
CGCATCTTCAGCATAAGCTTTGTGCGGTGTTGCCTTTAATATATGCTATTCTTCGGCAGAGGGACGATCTTCCCTCTGCCGCAAGTATTGCAGCAGGGAGAATCCAATGATATGAAAAAGCATTTACTCAGCATTATAATCATACTTATGTTTATCGTTGGCTTCTCCGTACTGCTTTACCCATCGATAAGTTCCTATGTCAACTCCAAACACGCTTCACGGGTAATTTCTAAGTACAGCGACTCTGTCAGCGATGTTTCCGAGGAAAATACGCAGCATTTCTTTGATGAAGCTGATGATTACAACCGCAGGCTGAACGAAAAGCCCATGGCTTTCTTTAAGCCTGATATAATCGGCGGCTACGATCAGGTGCTTGACGTTACGGGAACAGAGATCATGGGTTATATCGATATTGACAAGCTGAAAGTGGAACTCCCCATTTATCACGGAGTTTCACCCGAGGTTTTGCAGATAGGCGCAGGTCATCTTCAGGGAACTTCGCTTCCTGTAGGAGGAGATTCCACTCACTGCGTTCTCTCGGGACACCGTGGACTTCCCAGTGCAAAGCTGTTCACCGATCTGAACAAAATGGAGATCGGTGACAGATTCACCATAACCGTGCTGAACCGTGTTATTACTTATGAAGTGGATCAGGTAAAGGTGGTTCTGCCAACAGATACAAAGGATCTTCAGGTCGTAAAAGGTAAAGATTACTGCACGCTTCTGACCTGCACACCATACGGCATTAACAGCCACCGTCTTCTTGTTAGAGGAGTTCGTGTGGACGGCGACGGATATGTAAAAAAAGCAGGTATATTCGTAAAGAACGAGGCATTTATGATCGATCCGATGATAGTAACGCCCATAATCGCAATACCGCTTCTTTTCGTTATGCTCATACTCATATTCATACACGACAAAAAAGCGGCAAGGAAAAATAAACAAGAATAAAGTCAACACCGCACAAAGTCATCAGGCGGGCTTTGTGCGGTGCTACCTAAATACTTTCGTGAGATATCATTTACAGAGAATACGGAGGTAATAAAATGAGTTTTGACTTCAGCATAGATGTATGCATCAGAAATAAACTTACAGGCGAAAATGTAACCGGTTCCGACGTTTACGGATATGATGAGATATGCTGTTGGAACAGCAGTATGTTCCTTGATATTCCGTTTGCCCTGTTCAGGATTTGCAGTAAATATACGGGAGAGGAATATAAATACAGGGAAGATCTTCAGGGAAATGCTGTGTTGGATGTTCCGAAAGCTGCTATGCGTGAGATCTGTTCCTATATTTACAGCAGATGCTGTGTCCCCTCCTCCGAACTGACTGAGGAAAGAGACTGGTACTGGTGGGACGGATATGAAGTCACAAATCTGGCTAAGGCCGAAGAACTGAAAAATTTTCTATGCTCTCTTGATCAGATCGAAAACAATAACACAGACACGGGGATCGCAGATGATCTTATTCACGATCCGCAGAAGAGAGAAGCATTCAAAAAGGATCCGCAGGGATATGAGTTCCTGTTCCGCCTCGATTACCATTACTGCCGTCCGGGGAAGGACTGACAGGCATACAAAAAGCCATAACACCATCTTGTGATAGTGTTATGGCTTTTATTTATTATGCTTCTTTTGCTCTTATATCAGAGGTATTATCAAAGGCCGAGCAGCTTCTTCTGGATGCCGAGAGCATCTCGTGCTGTAATGCCGTCATTTGTATTATTGACATCGGCGTTGAATTCGCCTCTCTGTGTGAGATGATACTTTGAAGGATTGCAGATAGTCTGCATAACCAGTACAGCGTCGCTGATATTTGTATCTCCGTCTAATGATGCATCACCTGAGCGAACGGGCGCAGAATAATCTGCCGGATCAGGAGCAGTATCATTAGCTTTATCCATGTCAAACAGCAGATCTGCAAGTGCGATAATATAGTCGTAGTAATACTGTCCTGAAATGATATTGCCATATGCATCTGTATTGCGTTCATAATATCTCCATGTCCTGTCTTCGTATTTGATGTATCCCTCAGATGCAAAAAATTCACTGTAAAGATCGAAGTTTACATTGCCGTTCTTTGCGATGTAGATACCTGCAAAGAGCATATCATAATCGTCAAGTATAGTGCCGTTATCATCGCTGTCAAGGGATCTTACAGCGTTCTCAGCATAGACTGATTCATCTGCTCCGAGTGTGATTCTGAAGCCGAGGTCTTCTACCACATCATCGATATCATTGAATATATTTCCCGTGCTGTTAAAGCAGGCTGCCAGTATCTCCATGTCTCTGTCATCAAGTTTTCCGTCACCGTTCATGTCGGGCGCTGACATTTTTCCGTCCATGACAGCTTTTTCATAATCGGGATAAGTGGTATCGAAATATTCTTCATTGGTGCAGTGCCAGCTGAGGATATCGCTGTAATCCTCGTAATTGATAAAGCCTGCTTCGATGGCATCAACTCTTACTTCGCCCATGTAGCTGTAATTATAGCCGTCATAGAGTTTGCCTGTTATGGTATCTACAGTTTCCTTGAATCTGTCATTCTCCTTGAAAGAATCATCAACTCTTGAGTAGAGGTATTCCTTACACTTATCAGCATCAAGCCATTCCTCTGTGAATCCGCAGCAGTTTACGAATTCTCTGGTGAGCATAGTTTCTCCGTCATCCCAGTCACTGATAGTAAACCAGTGGTCAACCAGATGCTGGGCACAGTTCTTCAGAGTTGTCTCATCAAGAGGTATCTGTACCGAATACTTATCCTCGGGGATAACAGTTCCGATGTCGGGGAGAGCCTTGCCGATAATAGAATACAGACGATGAACTTTGCTGCAAACAGGCGCACTAAGATCAACACCGGTTTTTTCCTTTATCTCGTCCTTGTATTCAGTATCATTCAGGTATGAGCCGTAGGAAAGATATTCGGTAAACAGCCAGTAATCAAGAAGATCCTTTACATCTGCTGCGCCGTCAGCATTGAAGTCGAGGCTTACATCATGTGCCTTGTCATACTTTACGATCTCCTTGTATTTCATGTCGGAAGGCTGCCATGAGCCGAAATTAAGGAAGAAATACCAGCCGTCATCAGAAAGCTTGCTGTTGTCTTCGGTCATGAAGTTCTCGATATTGTAATCCTCGGGGTTCAGGCCGTTCTTGTAGATGTAATAGCTGACAAGCTGACTTGTTTCATTGCCGTTTTCCACTACGTCGAAGTAAAGATCCTGTACATCGAATTTACCGTCACCGTTAAGATCTGTTTTTTCACTGCCTGATTCATACATAACGTATGCGCTTTCATCGTACATTTTATCTCTTTCGGCAGGGAAACGAAGTATAGGTGATGCATTTGCAGTGATCGGGGCGGCCATTGTTGAAGCTGCGGCTAAGGCAGCGAAAAACTTTTTCATAATAACATTCCTTTCGTCATTGGTAGTCGATTCATTGACCGGAACATTTACATTCGCTGTAACGATCGGTCCTGACATCTCTGTTACGGCGGCGGCTTCCGTAATACGTGAAGTTACCGCTCTGCTCTGAGTGACGGTCGTTCGGGATACTGAGGTCTTGTCTGCGGCTGTGGACGATGTACTCTGAGTTTTCAGCGTACTTGTCGGAATGGCTGTGGTCTTGCTCTGCGCTGCTGTGACCTTATCTTCTTCGGATAAAACAGCGTCAGTTTGCGGCTTTTCATCGATGACAGATGAAGTGTCGTCAGTTATGATCTGCTGATGATCGCTGATGTCCGCAGACTTTTCTCTGTCAGGAATATTCTTCCAGACCCCGAAGCCTGCTGCTGAAACGGCACAGAAGCAAAGTGCTGTAAGTGCAGTTCTTTTCGCAGCTTTCATCTGCGCATTTTTACGGGCGATCTTTTCGTCTCTTCTTCTGAGAACATCTCTGGTTATCTCATCCCATTCCCGCATATGTGATCCCCTCCTTTTCCAACTCTTCACGGAGAGCTTTTTTTGCCTGATATAGTAAATTAGTCATCTGCCGGCTGCTTTTATGCATAATAGAGGCTGCTTCGGAATTGCTGAATCCTTCGATATAAGTCAGGCATATGGCCTGGCTGTACTGGCTCCGCAATTTTTTCAGCGCTCTGTGTATCATCAGTTTCTGTTCCTCTTTGAGATAGTTTTCCTCGATATCCACACCTGAGCGCATCTCCAGGCAATCGTCAAGCGAGGTATCGTTCTTTTTCTTTTTCATGCGCCTGAGATAGTCGATAGCGATATTCCTACCAATGGAATAAAGCCA
>CADBAC010000182.1 GCA_902792495.1 Ruminococcus flavefaciens
CGTTCCACGGTAAACCAATGATGTTCGCCGTTTATGATAATGATGTTGAATCGTTCATGAAATAATTATATAAATCCATACGTGTTGCGTTAACATGGAACGCCGGGTGATTCCCCACAGTGTGGGGAAATGTCACGCAGTGACAAAGGGGCTGGGCACGTGTCAAGTGCGGCGTTCCCTACAATGTTCTATCGATATTTGTTTGGTTATCCAGAGGGCGCACACTGTGCGCCCCTACATGGCGGTTCATGTTGTCTGTTATTTTGCAGGAACGTTCGGATGATATCCGCCCCGACAAAACATTCTCCATTCTCAATCCTCAATTCTCAATTCAATTACGCATTGAAAAAAGCCTAACTAATAAGGCCGCCGAAACATATAATAAGAAGTACCGCACTATGCACAGTTGCCTCAGAAACGAGGTGATGATAATGGATGTATGCATTGCAGAAATGACCTCATATACCTATGCTGTCAAGGGTGAAAGACTGCTCAGGTCGAGAGGATACAAGTGCAAAGTCACACGAAAAGATAAAAACTCCGGGGGCGGCTGCGGCTATCAGCTGAATATCTACGGACACTGCCGTGAAGCTGCCGCATTACTTGAAAGATACGCAATTCCCTACAGGACATTATCCGACGGAGGTGCGTGACATGATAAATTTCGATAACGCCGCTACTACTTTCCCGAAGCCGCTTTCCGTCAGGAGAGCCGTTTCCGAAGCTGTTAAACGTTACGGCGGCAACGCAGGCCGTGGAGGGCACAGGCTGGCTATGGCGGCTTCCGAAGCTTTGTATTCTGCCCGTGAGACTGCCGCTGAATTTTTCGGAGCCGAGCCTGAGAATGTGGTCTTCACCATGAACTGCACCTATGCGCTGAATATGGCGATACAGGGAGTGATGAGCGGCGGCGGCCATCTTATTATAAGCGGTCTGGAGCATAATTCCTCAGCCCGTCCTGCTGCGGCTATGGCAATGAAAAAGCGTATCTCACTTTCCATAGCCGAGGTCTATCCCGAAGATGAACGTACCATTGAAAGCTTCCGCTCGCTTATGCGTGAGGACACTAAAGCCGTGGTATGTACACTTGCAAGCAATGTTACGGGACAGATAACGCCTTACCGTGAGATAGGAGAGCTTTGCCGTGAGCGTGGAATATGCTTCATTGCTGACGGCGCACAGGTCTGCGGAGTGCTGGACGTTAAACTCAGCGACGGGTTAAACATTCTCTGCACCGCAGGGCATAAGGGACTCTACGGCATCACAGGAACGGGACTGCTCATCACTGACGGCAGATATCCGATATCTCCCATAATACAGGGCGGCACGGGAAGTGCGTCGCTTAGCCTGATACAGCCCGATATCTTCCCTGACAGCCTTGAAAGCGGAACTCCCAATATAACGGGAGCGATGTCGGTCAAGGCAGGCATAGACTTTGTGAGAAGCAGGGGACTGCGGAAGATATACTCCCATGAAAGCAGGATATGTTCACGCTTCATGGCGGAGCTGGATGATGATATTACAGTATACCGCCATCCCTGTGGGGAGTATGTTCCCATAGTCTCATTCAATGTGGGAGATATCCCCTCGGAGCGTGCGGCGGCATATCTTGCGGAAAAGGGCTATTGTCTGCGTGCAGGTTTTCACTGTGCCGCACTTGCTCATGCTTCTCTCGGCACGAAAAACGGCACGGTGCGTTTTGCTCCGTCGGTATTCAGCAAAGAAGAGGACGCTGTAAGACTTGCGGAGGAGATAAGAAGTATGAAAAAAATTTGAAAAAAATAAAAAAACTATTGAAATAATCTGAATTTGTGGTACAATAGAATATGAGGAACTGTGCATACTATTGATAATTAAATTAATAGGCATACTCCAAAAATAAATATGTGTAAAAAATCTCCACCCCATAGAAGGGATGTGTATCAATGTCATCAGGAATCAGAGACTTCTTCGACGGTCTCCTGAGTGTGCTGAGTACCATCAAACCAATAGATATAGTCGATGTACTCATTCTGGCATACGTAATATATATGCTTCTGAAGCTGATACGTGAGACCCGTGCAGGTCAGCTTCTCAAAGGTATACTCCTCCTTGTCATAGGCTACTGGATAAGTAAATTAATAGGTCTGACGGCTGTTACATACATCCTGAAGCAGACCCTCAGCATTGGAGTGCTGGCTATGATAATACTCTTCCAGCCTGAGCTGAGACGTGCCCTTGAAAAGGCAGGACGTACCAAATTCGGAATAAAACTATTCGGCCTCGGTCAGGGTACCGATGAACTTCAGCAGAAATGGGACCCTGCTATCGAAGCGATATGCGATTCATGCGTTGAACTTTCAGCCACCTGCACAGGCGCTCTTATAGTTGTTGAGCGTCAGGTGCGTCTTGGCGAGCAGATAGAAACAGGTACTATCATGAACGCTGTACCCAGCAAGGAGGTATTCGGCAATATCTTCTATCCGAAAACTCCCCTCCATGACGGAGCTGTTATCATGCGTGACGGCATCATACTTGCCGCTGCCTGTTTCCTTCCGAAACCTCAGAAGGACGAGCTCATCAACAAAAAGCTGGGTTCACGGCACAGAGCCGCTATCGGTATGAGTGAAAACTCAGACGCTATCGTTATCGTTGTGTCAGAGGAAACGGGACAGATATCCGTTGCGCTCAACGGTGTGCTTACCCGTGACTATACCCGTGACAAGCTGAAAAAACTGCTTGAGGACGAGATCTTCAACGACAAGACCGAAATTTCCATCGGCAGCAAAAAGCTTTTCTCTTCCCGCAATGAAAAGGAGGAGAAAGAATGAACCTGATCACAAGCCTGAGAAAAAAGATAGTTGGCGGCCTTGCCAATAATACCAGTCTTGCCGTGCTGTCACTGCTCATTGCGCTTATCGTGTGGTTCATGATATCCATGAGCCTTAACCCTTCGGAGCCGAAAACTCTCGATAAGATACCGCTGAACCTTGACACAACAGGAACTTCCGTTGCTGATAACGGACTGTCTGTCTATGCCTGCGATGTGCAGGAGGTGCAGATAAAAATAAAGGGAAGCAAGACCCAGATAAGAAACCTCAACAAGGATACCCTTGTGGCCTATGTGGATTTCAACAACGTTGAAACACCGGGTCAGCGCACTCTCCCCATAAGAGTAAAAAGCACTTCGGGTATCGATTTCGACCTTGAATCCGTTACTCCGTCCACGGCTTCCGTCAGCATAGATAAGTTCGGAAGCAAGGAAATAGCCGTAACACCAAAGCTTACCAATGTAACATTTGCAGAGGGAAAGGTCCCTGCTGACTATATCTGTGAACCGGACACAGTCACTGTGCAGGGTCCGTCAAAGCTTCTCGACAAGATAGAGACCTGCTATGTCTATTCCGATACGGAATTCCGTGACAAGGACTCTTCTTTCAACGTCCATGCGGATACCATACAGCTTTATTCCGCTGACGGAGTTGAACTTGACCAGTCACATCTTACCTGCACTCCCCTTAGCTTTGAGATAACCGTTCCTGTGCTCACACAGAAAACAGTGACTCCGATAGTGCAGATAATCAATGCTCCCGAGAATTTCGACAAGAGTTCGCTGAAACTTAAAATGTCGCCTGATACTCTTGTACTTGCATCCAACAATGCCAATGCAGTCATATCCGATACCTATGAAGTGCAGAAGATAAATCTCAGTGATTTTGACCTGGGATATTCAAAGGAATTCGATATAAGCGAACGTCTCAGCGAAGCAGGGATGATAAATCTTTCGGGTGCTGACAGCGTTACAGTTTCCCTTGATGATTCGGGACTTGCCCGAAAGGAGATAACCCTTGACGCAGAAAACATCCATATCAGCAACGTGCCGAATGACAATTATGATTATAACGTCCTCAACCAGAAGCTTACAATTACAGTCGTAGGGCCTGCCGAGGTCATCGACGTAATGACATCTGCGGACTTCATAGCAGACGCAAGCCTGCTGAATATGGATAGTTCCATACATCCGCTCAGCTTTGACGCAGTGATAACCTGTACATCCAGCGATAAGGTCTGGTCTGTGACAAAGGCTAAGATATCCATTCAGAAAGTTCTCAAAAACGAGAACGCTTCCACCGTCAGAACATCACAGGACTAAAAAGGACACTTGTATCCGTGGTGCTTGTATAGCAGTTTATACGTGTCTATTGAGGGAAACCCTTTTGAAAAAGGGTTCTCCCTCAAACTCCCTTCCTAAAACTTTCAGTATTAATTTTGCCCCATA
>CADBAC010000183.1 GCA_902792495.1 Ruminococcus flavefaciens
AAAGTACCCTGACGCTACTATCAACGAGCTGGCAGACGTTATAAAGAAGACTGCATTCAAGATAACACGTTTGGGTCAGCTTGTAGGCGCAAGAGCATCCGAGCTTCTTGGTGTTCCTTTCGGAATCGTTGACCTTTCACTTGCACCGACACCAGCTGTCGGCGACAGTGTTGCTCATATCCTTGAAGAAATGGGACTGGAGATGTGCGGTACTCACGGCACAACAGCCTGCCTTGCAATGCTCAACGACGCTGTAAAGAAGGGCGGAGTTATGGCTTCTTCAACAGTCGGCGGACTGTCAGGCGCATTCATCCCTGTATCCGAGGACGCAGGCATGATAGATGCGGCTGTTGCAGGTGTTCTCAGCCTTGAAAAGCTGGAAGCTATGACCGCTGTATGCTCTGTTGGTCTTGACATGATAGTTGTTCCGGGTGAGATAAGCCCTGAGACAATTTCCGCTATCATCGCTGACGAAGCCGCAATCGGTATGGTAAATTCCAAGACTACTGCTGTACGTCTTATCCCTGCCATCGGCAAGAAGGAAGGCGACACTCTCGAATTCGGCGGACTTCTCGGAAGCGGCCCTGTTATGCCTGTAAGGGAGAAATCTCCTGCCAAGTTCATCAATCGTGGCGGACGTATCCCTGCACCTATGCAGAGCCCCACAAACTGACGAGCTGACGCCAGCTCGGTCGGCTTTACATCCTGTGCCGACATACCCTCATGTTCAAACAGCATCTTGCCTCACATTCGGGCAACCGCAATCACGATTCGGCGCAAGCGCCTTACTTTGTGCGTTTAGCTTTATCTGCTTTCGCTCGCTGGCACTAAATATAAAAAATCTTTTGTAGGGGCGCACATTGTGCGCCCTTGTCTTAACTATGCGTATTACAGGAGGATATCATGGATATACACGATATATCGGCGCTTTTCGGCATTTCCGCAAAGGAAGCGGTCAGGCTTGAAAAAGGGCATATCAACCATACCTTTCTTGTGACTTCGCAGACAGGGGAAAGATATGTGCTGCAATCTCTCAACCGTGAAGTTTTCCACAGCCCCGAGGCGGTGATGTTGAATACTTCGCAGATAGAGTCTGCCCTTGCAGATGAGAAGTCTGTGAGTGTACCTTGTTTTCTGCGCCACGACAGCAAAAACTGCGCTGAATCGGACGGCAGTACGTGGAGGATGTACCCGTATGCAGAAAGCGGAAAATGTGAAGATATCCCATATACCATCGGCTTTTCCTACGGAAGATTCATGAGAAGCATCAATGCTGTGCCGATGAAACTGAGTCCTGTCATTGAAGATTTCCACAATTACAGCGCCTATGTTGAAAAGCTGAAAGCCGCAGCACCGTCCGATGCTATTCCCGAGGTACTGGAAAAACTTGGACATGAACTGGCGGAGATATTCGCAGATGTTCCGAAACGCAATATCCACGGCGACGCAAAGGCTGACAATATTGTAATAGGTAAGCCCTGCACAGTCATTGACCTTGACACAGCCATGAACGGCTATGCCGCCCTTGACTACGGGGATATGGTGCGGTCTTCAGATAAAGGCGATACCGAAGCGCTGACCCGTGGCTTTGCAGAGGGACTTGACGGGATGCTGACAGACAGGGAAGTGCAGTCACTTTACTATGGAGTGCTGTGGTGTACGGGAGAACTTGCGGTGAGATACCTCACAGATGTGTATGCCGAAAACCGCTATTTTTCGGGGAAAAGCCGTGAACAGTGCTGTGAACGTGCGGAAAGCCTGATGAAACAGCTGAGGGACTTCATGAGTATGAAGTCAGACTTTGAAACTATCATAAAAAACGCTTTCTGACACCTTGCTGTCACATTTCCTATCACATTCTTTTGTCTCCAATTCAGTTTTTTATCACCGTTTTTACATATCCGTATTTTATAATACAAACATAGAGAAAAGAAAGATAAACCACGGGAATAGGGTATAAAGAAAGCGGTGAATTTATGAGAAATATCGAAACACTGAAAAAGACTCTGGCATTCCTGACAGCCGCAGTTGCTATGGCTGCTTATTCGGCAGGATGCAGTGAAGCCACAAATACAGACAAGGCAAACACAGAAAGTTCAGTAACAGAAGCATTGTCGTCTGACGAAGAGACAGGAGAATCTCTTACAGCTGACACAGTGGCTAATGTAAAGTCTTCATCCGGCGACCTGTTCTCGTCAAGAGACCTCGACCCTTCTTATGATGAAATTACCGAGACCATCACTCTCGGCGACGAAAGCGTAACTATCACGGAAGAGGGAGTTTATCTTATCAAAGGAACTCTCAAAGACGGTCAGATAATCGTCAACGCACCCAAAGCAAAGGTCCAGCTTGTGCTTGACGGCGCAGATATAACCTGTTCTGACTCGTCAGCAATATACGTTCAGGATGCCGACAAGGTGTTCATCACTCTTGCTGAGGGAAGCGAGAATACAGTTTCCGACGGCAAGACCTATGCAAATGCCGGGGACGAAAATGCACCAAGTGCAGCTATATTCAGCGAGGACAGCCTTACAATAAACGGTTCGGGCAGTCTCACGGTCAACGGTAATTACATGAACGGCATACAGAGTAAGGACGATATCGTTATCACAGGCGGCACTATCACAGTAACAGCCGCAAACGACGGTATCAAGGGCAAAGACTACGTTGCTGCCGCTGACGGAGATTTTACTGTTGACGCAGGCGGCGACGGTATCAAATCCACAAATGCCGAAGATGAGGGCATGGGATTTGTTTACATCGAAGGCGGAAAATTTGATATTACAGCCGTAAATGACGGTATACAGGCAGAAACTGTGCTTACTGTCACAGACGGCACATTCGATATAACATCGGGCGGCGGATATGAGAAGTCCGACAAGACCCACACAGATAACTTCGGCGGCAGAGGCGGATTCGGTAAGAATGAAATGTCCGAAACAGACGTAAGCTTCACACAGCTTGCTGACCTCACAGTTACAGAAGATACCACAGCAGACGACACTGCTTCCGACAGCACAAAGGGTCTGAAAGCAGGCACAGAAATAAAAATCAGCGGCGGCACATTCAATATCGATGCGGCCGATGATACTATCCATTCCGACGGCGATATAAGCATCACAGGCGGCATATTCACCATCAACGCAGGCGATGACGGAATCCACTCCGAGGCAGCAGTGAATATCGGCGAAAAGGCTGAGAACGACTTTGAGACCGTTCAGATATTCATTGCCAACTGCTACGAGGGGATCGAAGGCGTGACCATCAATCAGAACAGCGGCACAGTCTACATCATCTCAGGCGATGACGGCTTCATTGCGGCAGGCGGTGCACTTGACACCACCACTGAAAACAATTTCGGCCACGGCGGAATGATGTCTACATCCACAGGTACACTCAACATCAACGGCGGTCTTGCTGTTGTGAATTCTGCTAACGGCGACCACGATGCATTCGACTCCAACGGCGATGTAAACCTTAACGGCGGCTACATCTGCGCCAACGGTCAGGAACCTATCGACTGCGGCGACAGCGGCAGTTCCATCAATTACAACGGTACAAGCGTGATAACCATGACAGCAGGAAATACCGATCTTTCACAGAGATACAGCTTTGTTGACAATGATGGAAATGTAATAGTATCCTTCATGTCAGCAAATGGCAATGCAGGTCAGAACTGCACCGACTGCAAGGCTTATTCAGGCGGTACAGTTTCAGGCGGCACAGAGGTGCTTGCACAGGCTGATAAGTACGCAGTTACTTTCGGCGGCACACTCAAGGACGGCACTGAGATCACAGCCGAGGCTGAGACAGGCGGTATGTTCGGCGGCGGAATGAAAGGCGGCCGACAGTTCGCTGAAAACGGCGAAATGCCCGAAGGTATGGAGCCTCCCACAGGTGAGGACGGACGTCCGCAGATGCCCGAAGGTATGGAACTTCCTACCGATGAAAACGGCGAGATACAGATGCCCGAAGGCGGATTCGGCGGCGGTCACAGAGGCGGCGGAATGCGCAGACAGCAGACAACGGAGGAAAACTCCGCTAACTAACGATATCCAGAAAATTTCATATAACCACCCTTAAAAGTGAAGGCTCCCATTTTCGGGAGCTTTTGCTTTTGTATGAGAAAACGATCAATGCTATAATAATCACGCAAATCAATTTTCAAAATAAAATGTCATGTTACGAATGATTTTTGTAGGGGCTGCCTTCGGCGGCCCTCCTGATTATTGCAAGGACTGCCAAAGG
>CADBAC010000184.1 GCA_902792495.1 Ruminococcus flavefaciens
ATAGTCTTGGGAAACAGATTTGAGAAGATCCTTCTTCAAAATGTCTACCTCAATAAATCATACAAAACTTCTTTATCAGTACCGCCGTTAACTGTCAGGGGCAAATTTTTGCTGATGGCATCAGCGGTGATGACTGCCGCCGCCGTGGTGGCCGCTGTGGGAGTGGTGACTTCCGCCGCTGCTTCTATGGCTTCCGCCGCTTCCGCCGCCTCCGCTGCTTTCCCTGCTTATGTAAGTTCTGGATGTGTCTTTACGTATGAATATATCTTGTTTTTCCGTGAATTTTGTCTGATTGTTTGCCACGTAGATCTTAGGATCGACAGTGCCTTTGAACTTATATCTGCTTTTTGTTATGAGATATATTATCAGTGAGATGATGAAACTTGCAAGCAATGACTTGCAGAAAGGTCTGAAATACACTACAAGCGGCTTGTGATCCGATACTACGTATTTGCCGTGTTTGAAGTAAGCATAGGTATCTTTGAACTCATCGTAGTGGACGTCAAATACCGAAGGATCAGAGTCTGCATATCTTGAAAGACAGTTTGTATATTCTACCACTGCATTTGCGATATCATCAGGTATGATCTCTGAACCCGATGCCGGAAGATAGTAGTCAAGCTTTGAGAATATCTCATCAGTGCTGTCATCATAATAGAATACAGCTTTGCCCGATGTGGATATACGGTCGGTAGCAGGAGAGTAGCCTGACAGGTCGAGGTAATAGAAAACTCCGTCGGTATCCTCACCGAATATCTCGTCGTAGGAATCGTCTGCGAAGATTATGGTATCTTCTTCGCTTCTGTGTTTGCCTGCAAGGAAAACTATAAGGTTAAGGCCGAGTTCATCGCCTTTTTTCTTTATCAGGCTGTCGAGCTGTTCAAAAGTGGTCGTGTCATTGCTGTAAAGTCCCAGTTCGTCGATAAGGCCTGATTCTGCGGGATATCCCGTCAGCATTTCTGCATTGACGTTCATAGACGGGAGCATTATGATAACGAGGAACATTGCTGATATAAATGATGCTATACGTTTTATCATGCCATCATACCTCCGCCGATAGTGCCTAATATGGTGATTATACCTCCGATAGCCGCACAGAAGGCTGCCAGCTTTCCTTTGCTGAGCGGAGGTGTGCCTGCCAGCTTGCCGGTCTGACCGTTTATGGCGAATTCATATACTTTTCCCTTATATTTGTAGGACATGAACCATACAGGGAGAAGGATGTAGTGCCAGTCGGTGCTGCGGAAGCTGATGTTGTTTCCGCCCGGTGCGATTGCGGAATAGCCGGAGATGCTTTCCTTGATTATATCAAGGCAGGCTTGTGAGGCACGTTCCCTTATCCTCGGGAATACAGCTGCTTTGTCAACATCGTACTTATCAGCGAAGAATCCACTGAGGTAAGACATTGAGAAATCTTTCAGCTCGTTATAGTCGTAGGGTTCGATGGCTTCCATGAGTGCATCTTCAATTTTGCTTTCGCCGTCGGCAGGGATACCCTGAGTAACGACAGTACCGCTTCTGATAAGGCGGTAGACGCTTGTTTCGGTGTATCTGTAATCGCCTGAGGTCCAGCTTCGGGATTTTCTTCCCTCGTTGCGGTAGTCGATGTCAATATTGCAGTCAGCCAGCCAGAAAGGAACGTAAAGTCCTGTTATTTTTTCTATCTGCTGCTGTGACTTGAAATCCGTTGGGACGAACTTTCTGCCCTTTATCCATTTTTTGAAAGCGTTCTCTGCGTTTTCACGGGTAAGCCTGAATCCTATGATTTTGCTTGGCTTGTATGAACCTGACATTTTTCCTGAGAGGATAACGGGATTATGACAGTAATAGCAGAAAGTTGCGGTCTGCTGGTCGTCAGCCATTATCTCCGCACCGCAGCTTTTGCAGTGGTAGAGGTTGGTGTGCGCCTCGAAATCCTGCTGTGCCTGCACCACATGGGGAGGGATGCTGTTTTCTGCGGCGGCGCATATCTGTTTTATTTCATCGATAGTAAAAGCGCTTTCGCAGTATTCACACTCCAGTTTCTGAGTAGCAGGTGAGAATTTCAGGTCGGCGTTACAATTGGGACATTTGTATTCTACTGAATCCATTTCTATCAACTCCTTCTATGCTATATATAATAACATACTTTTACTCATTTGGCAATAGTAATATTGCAGCGGCACATATCCGCAATCTGTCCGATAGTGCTTTTAAAATGACATATCGTATCTTTTGCGGCATTTCGCATTGACTGTAAAAAAATCATATGCTACAATGAATTTGTAAAGAAAAACCATATCTGCGGAATAGGCATCCGCAGACATTATTACGGAGGATAAAAAACATGAAAAAGATAAACAAGACTTTAGCAGGTCTTTGCGCAGTCTGCATCGGAGTATCAGCTTCTCCTGTAGCAGGCGGAATGATGGAGAGAAGTATGACAGTATCAGCGGCAGAAGATATTTCTTCAAGCATGGAGTGGGATACACTCAGAATGGGCGGTGCCGGATTCGTTTCGGGTATCGTGACAGGCCAGAAGGAGATGTATCTGCGTACCGACGTCGGCGGTGCTTACAGATACGACTATGACCAGAAAAGATGGGTCCAGCTTTTCGGCTTCATCAACGAAGATGACCGTGGACTCCTCAGCTGTAAGGGTATCGCTATCGATCCTACAGATGATATGACAGCTTATTTCCTTTGCGGATGTGCTTATTTCTCAGACGCAAAAACTGTTATCTTCAAGACTACAGACGGCGGTAAGACATTTACTTCCGTTGATGTAACAGACCAGATACAGGTACACGGCAACGGCGACGGACGTGAGTGTATCGAGCCTATCGCTGTTGACCCCGACAATACCAATACTATCTACGCAGGCGGCGACGTTACAGGCGGCAAGTCGGCACTTATCAAGTCAACCGACGGCGGCAAGACATGGAAGCCTGTTGAGGGCTACGATGCTCTCGGACTTTTCTCAGGCGAGCTGAAGTATCCTTCATGGACAGACCACATGGTAAGAGGTACCGAGCCTGCAAAGCTTTACAATGAGCAGAACGGTATCGGCTGTATCTATATCGAAGGCGGCAAGGTATACGTTGGTACTTCCGTAAAGGGCGAGCCCAATGTTCACGTTGCAAGCGTAAAGGACGACAAGTTCGAGGCTGTAAAGGCACTCCCCAACGACAATTATCCGCTTTCTATCACAAGTGACCACAACGGAAACCTCTTCTTCACATACATCGGCGGTCTTGCATTCGCAGGCGCATCAGGCGGCGCTTACAAGTACAATATCGCATCAGGAAAGGTCGAGAAGCTTTCAGTATCCGATAACTCCATCGGTATGATCGAAGTTGACAAGAAGGACCCAAACAAGATGTTCGCACGTACCTGCGGTATGTGGTCAGATCAGTGGTGCGGTACAGAATGGGTGCAGGATGACCCGACAACTCCCGAAAATGAAGGCACTATCGCATGGGGCGATCATTTCTTCCGCTCATCAGACGGCGGTAAGACATGGGAGGATATCACTCCCGGTGCAGGCGAGACAGATTACTCCACAGGCACAGGTGTAAAGAAATTCAAGTCACTTCCTCTCGATACAAACGGCTATGACTGGATCTACGGCAAGGCTTGCCACTGGGGAAGCGGAATCCTCATCGATCCGAGAGATCCCGAGGGCGACAGAATACTCCTCACATCAGGAAACGGCGTTTTTGCCTGCGACAATGCATGGGCTGAAAAGGATATCCAGTTCTACTTCCAGCCTGACGGCGTTGAGGAATGCGTAAGCCTTGACTTCGTAAGCACAGCTGACGGTCTTGACCTTTCAGCTATCGGCGACTACGACGGATTCGTTCACGAGGATGCAAATACCATCCCACAGCAGTACAAGCCTAATATGGGTTCAACTTCCGCTATCACAGTTTGCCCTCAGAACACTGATGTATGGGCAAGAACAGCAGAAGGCGATGCAAATAACAACGGAAGCGGCTTCTATACCCTCGACAGAGGCAAGACATGGAAGGCTTTCAAGCCTGCCTGCACAGGCGGCAAGCTGGCTATAACCGAGCTTTCAGGCGGCAAGTACAGAGTTATCAACACAAGCTCAAAGGGTGCGGCTTCCTACTCGGATGACTGGGGCGCAACATGGAAGAAGTGCGACGGCATACAGGCTACAAAGGGCGTTTATCCGCTCGTTGACCCTGAGGATGCAAGCATTGTTTATGCAGTAGGCGCTCAGTACAACGAGTACTGGTCATC
>CADBAC010000185.1 GCA_902792495.1 Ruminococcus flavefaciens
TTCACGAATACGATGACTATTTTCTCATAGTTCCTGATGTGACTATGCTTTATATACTGCCGAAAAAAGGCTTTAACGAAAGTGAAACAGAGATTATCAGAAATATAAAACAGGGAGATAAATAACGGCAGATACGCTGTTATTGCGTATCGCTTCCCATTTTATCAAAGAAGAAAACTTCTCTCAGGAGGAAAAAATGTTATATAATGACAATTCCAAGGTAATAAATTCCGAACTCGTGGACGAGATGGAAAATTCCATGCTCAACTACGCCATGTCGGTAATTGTTTCCCGAGCACTTCCCGATGTAAGAGACGGTCTGAAGCCTGTACACAGACGTATACTGTACACGCTCCACGAAAACGGACTTACTCCCGATAAGGCATACCGTAAGTGTGCCGATACAGTCGGTGCCGTGCTGGGTCGTTATCATCCACACGGTGACGCATCTGTTTACGATGCACTTGTAAGACTTGCCCAGGACTTCTCAATGAGATACTGTCTTGTAGACGGACACGGAAACTTCGGTTCTATCGACGGTGACCCGCCTGCTGCTTACCGTTACACCGAGGCTAAGATGACCAAGCTCACTCTGGAGATGCTCACTGACATCAACAAGGAAACAGTTGACTTTACATCAAACTACGATGACCGTCTGAAAGAACCTGTTGTACTCCCCTCAAGATTCCCGAATCTTCTGGTAAACGGTTCCGTAGGTATCGCAGTTGGTATGGCTACGAATATACCTCCCCACAATCTGGGCGAGGTCATAGACGCTCTGAAACTTCTCATCGAAGACCCCGACTGCACCCTTGAACAGCTTATGGAGCATATCCAGGGACCTGACTTTCCTACAGGAGGCATAATCATGGGCAGGGCCGGCATCCGTGCCGCTTATGCTACAGGCCGTGGAAAGATAATCCTCCGCAGCCGTACACATTTCGAGGAAATAAAGGGCAGAAACTGTATCATCATCGATGAGATACCTTTCATGCTCCGTAAGGAGAGACTGCTCAAGAGCATCAATCAGCTGGTAAAGGATAAGCGCATAGAAGGCCTTTACTACATCCGTGACGAATCCGACAAGGACGGTATGCGTGTAGTTATCGAGCTGAAGAAGGACGCAATGCCTGAGATAGTGCTGAACAAGCTTTTCGCTCTCACACAGCTTCAGGACTCCATCGGTATCATCATGCTTGCCCTCGTGAACGGCGAGCCGAAGATACTCACACTGAAGCAGATGCTCCAGCATTACCTTAATTTCCAAGTAGATGTTATCCAGCGCCGCACACGTTTTGACCTGAGAAAGGCTCTCGAAAGAGCTCATATCCTCCAGGGTTTCGTGCTTGCCGCTGACTATATAGACGAAGTTATCGCAATAATCCGCTCCAGCGCCACTGTTCAGGAAGCTAAGGAGCGCATGATAGAGCGCTTCAAGGATGTGGATATGTCCGCACTCCTCGACCGTGCCCAGTACGACCTGACAGGTCTCCATATCGAGGATCAGAAGGGACTTTCCGAGGAACAGGCTGAGGCTATCGTTCAGATGCGTCTCGGACAGCTGACAGGTCTCGAAAGACAGAAGATAACCGATGAACTCTACGGACTCCTCACCAAGATATCCGATTTCGAGGATATCCTTGCAGATGTGAACCGTGTTTATGGCATTATCCTTGAGGATCTCGGAAATATCCGCAAGAAGTTCAGCGATGACCGCCGCACAAGCATCGAGAATGTCAGCGGTGAAGTTGATATCGAGGATCTCATCCCCGAGGAAGACTGCGTCGTTACTCTTACCAATAACGGCTACATCAAGCGTATGCCGCTTACAGAGTACAAGACCCAGCACCGTGGAGGCCGTGGTATCACAGGCATGAAGCAGCGTGAAGAGGACTTCGTAGAGGAAATGTTCATCTGCGGAAGCCACGACAATGTTCTGTTCATATCCAATCTCGGTATCATGTACAAGCTGAAATGCTATGAAGTTCCCGATGGTTCAAAGGCTTCAAGAGGCTTCAACCTTATCAATCTTCTTCCTCTCAGCGAGGGCGAGAAGATAGCCGCTATGATAAAGACCACCGATTTCAGCGAGGACAAGTTCATCACCATCGTTACCAAGAAGGGCAAGATAAAGCGTTCAAATCTGTCTCTCTACAAGAACGTCCGCAAGAACGGTCTTATCGCAATAGGACTTGACGAGGGCGATGAGATAGCAGGTGTACGCATGACTGACGGCAACGCTCAGATATTTGTAGCTACAAGAAACGGTATGGCTATACGTATCGAAGAGAACAAGGGACGCTCAATGTCACGTTCCGCTCACGGTGTACGTGCTATCAAGCTGCGTGAGGGAGACTATGTTGTAAGTATCGCAAGAGTACGTGAAGGCGCTACTCTCCTTACAGTTACCGAAAACGGCTACGGCAAGCGCACCGAGCTTGACAGCTACAGGATACAGAACAGAGGCGGCTACGGTCTCACCAACTACAAGGTCGATGACGTAAGAGGCCATGTCTGCGGTATCAAGATAGTTGACGAGGAAGACGATATAATCCTCGTATCCAGCGACGGTATAATCATCCGTATACTTGCCAGCGATATCCGTGTTATGGGACGTATCGCCAAGGGTGTACGTGTAATGCGTGTAAACGAAGGCGCTCAGGTAGTTGCATTCACCCGTGCCGAGCATGATGACAATGCAGAGACCGAAAAGGTAGAGCAGCTTACCGAAGAACAGGCTAAGGAAGCCGAAGAAGAAGCAACGCTTGAAGAGGCTAACGAAGTAGTCATCGAAGCTGATGAAACAGAAGATGAGGAATAATTATCGGTGAAGATCGTCTTATTTCTCATAGCTGCATTTGCAGTATATGCATTTATTGAAAATAAATTCCTGCTGACTGTACGTCACGAAAAAATTGGAAGCGGCATAAGGATATTTTCAAGGGTGTGGGGATATACCATATCACTTTTGTGGTCGCCGGCAGACAACCGCTGTTGGGAAACTTCGCTATTGATCACGATGAGCCGCGATGTCTGCCAACCGATTTAGGAAGCGCTATCTCGCATGACCTTTCCGAGATACATCAGCGCAGGCCATACGTCCGCCTTCTTGCCAAGCAACTGATGCCCGACCATATCCACGTGCTGCTATATGTCACCGATGACTGCAGCGTCTCCATCAAGGAGATAGCGCGAGGTATGCGCCAAGGGTGGCGCCAGATGGCGACCACCGTCAGTATAGACCCGCAGATGCCATCTGCGGAAGAATATAAACAGATGCCGAAAGGAGGGACGCAGATGCCGAAAGGAGGGACGCAGATGCCGGACACAGGAACACATCAGCTCCTCTTTGAGACACCATTCTTCCGCACACTTGCGCATAAGGGGCAGTTAGACGCAATGATTCAATATATCCACGACAACCCGCGGCGCGCTATGCTTAAGCAACAGAACCCCGACCTTTTTACTCTGCGCAGGGACACGCGTGTGGGAGAACTATGCTTTACATCGCTGGGCAATCTCTTTCTCTTGGATTATCCCGAAAAGCAGCCCATAATCTGTTCCCGCACGCTGAGTGAGCAACAGATAACCGCGCAACAAACGGATGCACTCTATCAAGCCGAGAAAGGTTGCATTACGGTTACTGCCGCTATTAGTCCGGGGGAAAGACAGATAGCAAAAGCTATCAGGAAGGCAGGTTTCCCGCTTATTATCCTGCTCAAGGATGGTTTCCCAAAAGCGGGCGATCCGCATGAGAAATACTATAAACCCGGTGGAGTCTATTTTGAGGCATGTGCTGCCGGACGTCTCTTGCTATTGGAACCCACCGCAGATACCCTGACTTTGCCGGATATACAGACACGCACCGAACAGACGCTCCGCGAAAAAGCGGAAGCCAGACATTGGAATTATCAACCGATACCTGTCACCTCTGACCGTTATCGTATGATGGCAGCCAATGAGATAGTCAAAGTGCTATGCCCATGAAACGGATGCAATAAAATTTTTTTGCGCTCGCTTTTCTGCCCGCAGACGTATCAAAAAAGTTAAAAATCAAAAATACTTTCTTGTATATTTGCGTATATCAAAAATTATTTGTAATTTTGCAGCGCAAAATGAATCGTGCCCTTGTGGCTAAGAAAGTTTTGCAGTATTTAGCTCACGCCGATGGTATATGTCTTTCGGGTGGGGGTAAATACAGGACATATTGAAAAAAGGCGTCTTACGCG
>CADBAC010000186.1 GCA_902792495.1 Ruminococcus flavefaciens
CCCTCTTTTCTTTTTCGGGCGGACATGATATCCGCCAATACAATATTATTGTTTATCAACTTTGGTTTAATATCAGCGTCTGAGTTCGTATTTTTTGGATCTATAGGTGCGGCTTCCGTCAAAGCGTGAGTATTCACCGAAGCCGACGAATGTCATGCCGCATTTCTCCATGACTCTTGCAGAACCGATATTCTCAACGGCACATTCGGCGGTTATCAATTCAGGATCGTATTTCTCACGGATGAAGTCTATCATGCCCTGAGTTATTTCCGTAGTATAGCCATTGTTCCAGCAGTCTAAGCGGATGTTATAGCCGAACGACCACTCGCCTGTATCGGCATGAAAACGCATACCGCCGGAGCCTATCAGCTTGTTGTCGGACTTGCGGACAAATCCCCACTGATACTCGTTTTCGAGAACAGCTAAAGACTCCAGCCATGCCCTTGAATCATCGGGTGAACGGTGGGTATTGTACGGCATATAGGTGTTGACACGTTCATCCCCTGCCCACTCGAAGACGGCTTCCGCATCGTCAACAGTCATCGGACGGAGAATGAATCTTTCAGTTTCAAGTGTCGGGACTTCCAATATACTCATAAATATTCCACCTTTCATTAAATATTATTTGTTATCAGATTTTTGTAGGGAACGCCGCCCTCGCCGTTCCCTACATTGGTTATTCGTATTTTTCAAAGGGGACGTTAAGGACGCCGTCCCCTACGTTTTTTCGTTTTTCGGGCGGATTATATCCGCCGCTGCAATATTATTTGTTATCCTCTTTTGTAGGGGAGGGCGCCCTCGCCCTCCCGATTCAACATATTTCCGTCCAACGGGAGCCCGAGGGCGGGCTCCCCTACATTGGTTCAGTCGACGCCTGCTCAGTGGAACGCCGGGGGCGGCGTTCCCTACATTGGTTATTCGTATTTTTCAAAGGGACGTCGAGAACGGCATCTCCTACGTTTTTTCGTTTTTTGGCGGATTATATCCGCCCCTATAATTGTATCATTTATAAAGCAAGGGGCGATGTGGGCATCGCCCCCTACGTTGATTATTTTGAGAATGCTGCGATGGACTGCTCTATCTTTGCCATCTTCTCCTCTGCCTTTGCAAGCTTGGCCTTTTCGGCTTCGATAAGCTGTGCAGGTGCCTTTGCAATAAAGCCCTGATTGTTCAGCTTGCCGCTGAGGAAGTCAATGTCCTTCTGTACCTTTGCCTTTTCCTTTTCAAGACGGGCAATTTCCTTCTCCTTGTCAACAAGCTCGTCCATAGGGATGAAGATACGTGCTGACTCGGTTACAGCGTTTGCACAGTTCTCATGCTCGAAGCTGTCGCCTGTCTCAACCGATGAAGCAGATGCAAGCTTTTCAAAGAATACCGCACAGCTGTTGAATACTTCCTTATCCTCTGTCTCGATGAACAGCTTTGCCTTTACCGACGGAGGTACGTTCATTTCTGTACGAACGTTTCTTACAGCCTTGATAGCTGAGATTATCTTCTCGAATGACTTCTCCTCTGCTGTGAAGTCGATGGATGCGTCATATGTAGGATATGTCTCCAGGATTATCATTGACTTCTCGTTATTGAGAACCTGCCATATCTCCTCGGTGATGAACGGCATAAATGGGTGGAGAAGCTTCAGCATTCCCTGCATTGCCCATACAAGAACAGCCTGTGCCTTTGCCATTGTCTCGCCGCCTGCCTGTATTCTCGGCTTTGTAAGCTCGATGTACCAGTCGCAGTAAACATCCCAGATAAAGTCGTATATCTTCTGTGAAGCTACGCCCAGTTCGTACTTGTCCAGGTTCTCGTTTACTTCCTTAGCAAGCTGATTGAACTTGTTTACCAGCCACTTGTCCTCAAGTTCGAGGTCGCTTGGAAGTCCCTTGAACTCGAAATCCTCGGGGAGATTCATCATGATGAAACGTGAAGCGTTCCACAGCTTGTTTGCGAAGTTACGTGCAGCCTTTACCTTGTCGTCGATGTAACGCATATCGTTTCCGGGTGAGTTGCCTGTAGCCAGCATGAATCTGAGAGCGTCAGCGCCGTACTCGTTGATAACTTCAAGAGGATCGATACCGTTGCCCAGTGACTTGGACATCTTGCGTCCCTGTGCGTCACGTACCAGACCGTGGATGAGAACTGTATCGAACGGTACCTTGCCCATATTCTCCAGACCGCTGAACATCATTCTGATTACCCAGAAGAAGATGATATCATAGCCTGTTACAAGAGTATTTGTGGGGTAGAAATATTTAAGGTCTTCCGTATTTTCAGGCCAGCCCAGTGTTGAGAACGGCCAGAGAGCGGAACTGAACCATGTATCAAGTGTATCGGGATCCTGTCTCATTGGCTTGCCGCACTTAGGGCAAACTGCGCTGCTTTCCTTTGTTACGACCATTTCGCCGCACTCGTCGCAGTAGAATGCAGGTATCTGATGTCCCCACCAGATCTGACGTGAGATACACCAGTCACGGATATTGTCAAGCCAGTGGAAATATATCTTGTCAAAACGCTCGGGAACGAACTTTGTATCGCCGTTCTTTACAGCGTCGATAGCAGGCTGTGCAAGGGGCTTCATCTTAACGAACCACTGAGTTGAGACCTTTGGCTCAACTGTTGTGCCGCAGCGGTAGCAGGTACCAACGTTGTGGCTGTAGTCCTCTATCTCAACAAGAGCGCCTTCCTTTTCCAGGTCCTCAACTATCTTCTTTCTTGCCTCGTATCTGTCCATTCCTGCGTACTCAGGGTAATCGTCAACGATAGTAGCATCGTCGTTCATTACGTTGATAACAGGGAGGTTATGGCGCAGACCTACTTCAAAGTCGTTAGGGTCATGTGCAGGAGTTATCTTAACAACACCTGTACCGAAGTCCATCTCAACATAGTCATCGGCAACGATAGGAATTTCACGGTGTACGATAGGGAGGATAACTGTCTTGCCTACTAAGTCCTTGTAGCGCTCGTCAGCAGGATTTACAGCAACAGCGGTATCACCCAGGAGTGTCTCAGGACGAGTGGTAGCCAGTTCCAGATAGCCGTCTGTGTCCTTTATCTTGTAGCGGAGGTGCCAGAAATGGCCTGCCTGATCCTCATATGTAACTTCTGCATCGGAAAGTGAAGTCTTACACTTCGGGCACCAGTTGATGATACGCTCGCCACGGTAGATAAGGCCTTTTTCGTAATACTTTACGAATACTTCCTTTACAGCCTTTGAGCAGCCCTCGTCCATAGTGAAGCGCTCTCTTGACCAGTCGCATGATGAACCCAGCTTCTTGAGCTGCTCAACGATACGGCCGCCGTACTGCTTCTTCCATTCCCATGCACGCTTCATGAAGCCCTCACGTCCCAGGTCTTCCTTTGTAATGCCTTCCTTGCGCATAGCTTCAACTATCTTAGCCTCTGTAGCGATAGCAGCGTGATCGGTACCCGGGAGCCAGAGAGCGCTGTAGCCGCTCATACGCTTCCATCTGATGAGGATATCCTGTAATGTCTCATCGAGAGCGTGTCCCATGTGGAGCTGTCCTGTTATGTTCGGAGGGGGGATAACGATAGTGTAAGGGGTCTTCTTAGGGTCAACCTCTGCACGGAAACAACCCTTGTCGTTCCATGCCTGATAGATACGATCCTCAAAATCCTTCGGATCATAAGCCTTTGCAAGTTCTTTTGCCATTTGATTTCGTCCTTTCGATCAAATCTTAGTTCACAATGCGGAATTCATGTGGGGGAATTCGTGTGGGTGAATTCGTAATTCGTAATGCGTAATGCGTAATTGCGGTGTCCCCTATCGGGGACGGATTTAAAATATTTCAAATCCGTGAGCGCCAACAAGCGAAAGCAGATTAATATTAACGTACAAGGTAAGGCGCTTGCGCCGACTCGTGATTGCGCCGTCGCTCGCTCAGCGACAAAAAAGCCCCGACCAATGAAGGTCAGGGCGAACTAAGTCCGTGTTACCACCTGAATTCGGATATGAATATCCGCACTCTGCGAGATCATGCAATCTCTCCCCCTGTAACGTGAGGAACACGCCCTCGGTTACTGTTATTTCACCTCGGGAACTCGTAAGCTACTTCACCGCCGCCCTCACGCTGTCTTACACCATCCGACAGCTCTCTGTGCATCAGAAAAGCGGTTACTCCTCTTCGTCATCGTTTTTGGAATATGTTCCTATTATATCACAGTGTTTTCCTGGAATATGTTCCTATTATATCACAGTGTTTTCCGTTTGTCAATCGGTATTTTCAGTTTTTCAGCGAAATCAGTTTTGCTGATCATAAATTTATACTTGTAGGGAACTCCGTACCCGACGTTCCACGAATTCACTGATAAACCGCAAAAATGGAACGGCGAGGGCGCCGTTCCCTACGATCGGTTCATTGCAATTATATGTTCGGACGGACGATATCCGCCCCTACTGCTTTCTGCTTTCTGATATCTGATTTCTTACTGCGGCCGCCCTGCAAATCCGATTTTGTGCATCTATTACAAATCCTCTCGCATATATATATATATATATTACAAACTTTTCACAGCCTGCGAAAAAGCGTTGACTTTGCCGCTCTGATGTGATATACTCAAAGTAGAAAAACAGACTTTTCGGCTATATTTAGTTAAATACGATACAAAGGAGGTTATTTTTATGAAAAAAAGATTATTGACTGCCTTGTTATCTTTGACAATCAGTATAACTTCATTTGCAGCCATTCCGACAACAGCTGCGGCTGCTCCCCAAACAGACCTCTCGGATGTTCAGGTCGCTCCCGACTTTGACTTCACAGGCCAGCAGATAGCTGAGCTGCCTGCTGTGGATAAACTCACAGTTGCCGCTAATCTGAAATTCGAGAATAATCAGGAGCTTGAAAAAGTCGTTATCCCTGAGAATTACGTTCTTTCCGGTTCTCTCAAATTCAGCAGATGTCCGAATCTGAAAGAGATAGTCATGCCCGAACTGGCAACTGAACTGTGGGTGACCATTACCGAGTGCGACAAGCTTGCTTCGTTCGCAATGCCCGTATCACCTCAGACCGACCTGACGCAGTTCTCTTATGTTACCGTGAGCAATTGCAAGTCTATGACCGAACTTGAAGTCAGCAACGCAAGACGTATGTCCGTAAAGGATATGCCTGCTCTTGAAACGCTGAAACTCACCGCTTCTCCTCATGCTGCATCAGATGAAGAGTATTACAACATAGACTATGCGTCCTGTCCGAAGCTGAAAGACATATACCTTTATAATGCCGATGTTCAGCCAACTCCAAAGGAAGCGGCTCTTATGGCTGAGAACGGTATAACTATTCACTGTCCCGCTGCCGACGGTTGGGGAACTTATCTCGGACATTACAATGTAAACTACACTTTCATTGATGCAGAAGCTTTACAGGGCGACGCTAACTGTGACGGAAATGTTGATATGGCTGATGCTGTACTTATCATGCAGTCTATAGCAAATCCATCAAAGTACAAGCTTACCGGTCAGGGCAGAAAAAATGCCGACACTGACGGCGACGGTATCACAAGCGGTGATGCTCTGGCGATTCAGAAGAAGCTGCTGATACTATAACAAAATATCGATATTGCAGGGATGTCCATTGGGCATCCCTTTTTTCACAATTTGCAATGATCAGGATTCGCTCGCCCTTGATCTTACCTGCTCCAAGCGAAAAACGAGGACGGCCAATGGCGTTTCTCATAATAACACGTGAATAAGACAAAGGGCCGCCAAAGGCAGCCCCTACATTCGGTTTATTACATTTATATGTTCGGGCGGATGATATCCGCCCATACAGGTTTACAGGAAACGACGCATATCGTCGGTCAGTTTGTCCTCGGCACGTACAAGGCGCATGGCTATATCCTTTGAGCGCTGGTCTGCCGCCTGATACTGGTTCATATACCTGCACAGCGACTTGATACCCATGTTGCAGCCGTCTATCATCAGCTCGGCTATCATGCTGTCACTGCCGTCCGCTTTCAGTTTCACGTTGGTTTTCAGCCACGACATTCCCTTTGCCACGGGATTGGGCTCTTTTCCGTCGTCGCCGTAGTCCGCCAGCACCTTTACCAGATCGTTCTGCAATTTCTCGTTCTCGCCCTTGCTGTCGATGAGGATATCCTTCAGCTGCCTGTCAGAGACATACTCCAGCACCTCGTCAATGGATGAGATGCCCATTTTTATTCCTGCGTCACATTCACGCAGAAGCTTTATAGTGTCCTGTTCGACCATAAACTATCAACTCCTTTGCTGATAGTATGTGACACTTTTGCGGAAAAATTCATGTCTGCTATTACCATTTTCTGCAATTGCAAAAAACTGCAACCGTTGCAAAAATCTGCAATGCTATCATTGCATAAAACTGCAACCCTACTATTGCAGAAAACTGCAACTCTACTATTGCATAAATCTGCAACCATACATATATAAAGAAAGAAAAGAAATTATTAAAGAAATGGAAAGAAAGAACTCCCCCGTTCTGTCGGGCTGTTGAGCGAACGGCGGCGCATTCCACGAATTCACTGATAAACCGCAAAAATGGAACGGCGAGGGCGCCGTTCCCTACAAATCGGTTATTCTTCGTTTGGGGATGTAGGGGCGAGTTTCGCTCGCCCTCATTTATGTAACCTTTCAACATTACGATGTGTAGGGGCCGCCTGTGGCGGTCCTCACATAACACGGAGAAAAGCAAAGGGCTGCCAAAGGCAGCCCCTACAATTTTCTTTAATGTCGTAAGCAAGCCGTCGAGCAACCTGAAACTCATCGTGATTGCGCCGCCTCTCAACGGTCGCACGTTCCCTCTGTCCTTCGGACATCTCCCCGTACTACAGGGAGTCACTCGCTCAGCGGCCTGTTTCGGTGCTTATTGTTGTATCCACCCAGCCGCCGGGAGGATCAAGTTCACATGACACCGTCAGGTATTTTCCGTCAGCAGACAGTTCTCCGCCTGTTACTCCGTCCACGGCAAGGCTGTCGTTCTGCCACAGCTTGTTCATGTCATTATCAAGGGCAATTATCCCCACTCCCGTGAAAATATACAGCCGTCCGCCGAATTCACGAAAATATCCGAAATACATAGGAATGTCCATCTCATGATACTCCGCTTTTTCAATATCCACGAAATAAGCCTTCCTGTCACTGCCGATACACAGCCATTTTCCGAAAATATATGCAGTATCGAAAGGATTGCTCGTATCACTCACATCTACGCAGAGGATCGGTCTGACATTATTCATGACAGTATAGCTTTTTCCGCTGCCGATGTGTATTTGCGGAATTTTTTCTGTATGCCGTTCAATGACGAAATAACGGTCTTCACGTTCGATTATCATTGCCACAAAAGACGGAGTTACAGCTTCGGGGATATCGAAGTCTATACCCAGATATTCCTTCATTCTCTTATAATTCTCACCATCATCATCATAATCGGGACGCAGGGGAAAAATTGTCGAAAAGCTCTTATCTGCGGCTGTTATATGCAGTTCGTGGAACACATTATACCTATCTGCAAAAAAGCCTTCGTAATTCTCACGTATGCTCCAGATATATTCTTTGCCCTTGTAGGTGAGCCTGCGTTTGCCTTTGCAGCTGACTGCCATTTCTTTGCCTCCTTCGCTAATTTTATTATGAAAGTTTCGTGAATGTTTTGCAGGGAACGCCGCCCCCGGCATTCCACAAATTCACTGATAAACCGCAAAAATGGAACGGCGAGGGCGCCGTTCCCTACAAATCGGTTATTCTTCGTTTTGGGATGCAGTGGCGAGTTCCGCTCGCTCAGCGGCTCACTTGCCTATCTTCTCAACTTTCATCAG
>CADBAC010000187.1 GCA_902792495.1 Ruminococcus flavefaciens
CTTTTTTTCTACATTGCCCATGTATCGCCTGTATTCGTGGAATGCCGCTTCCATTGCGTTCCTGATTTCCTTTTTGCTGAAGCTGAAACCGTACTTTTTCATGACCTCCCCGAACTTGGCAGGGAAAGCTTTCTGATTGTGGATGCCGACAAAATCGTGGATGAACTTCACATCGTGAAGCGCCTTTATATTGACGTTTGCCACTTCGGGATAGTACGCAACGACAGGGCAGTTGTAGTGGTTATCGCCGTTGCCCTCGTCCACATTGTAACTCATGCACGGGTAGAATATCACATCGGGCGAAAGCTTCAGAAGCTGTTCCATATGGCCGTGGAGAAGCTTTGCAGGATAGCAGATAGTGTCCGACGGGATGGTGTGCTGACCGTTGATGAAGGTCTTTCTGGTGGAATCGTCGGAAACTATGACATTGAAACCGAGGTGAGTGAGGAGAGTGTGCCAGAAAGGCAGAAGCTCGAACATATTCAGCGCCATAGGAATGCCCACGGTAGGCTTGCCGTCAATGCGGATATTGGCTCTGTATTTTCTCAGTATCCTTCTCTTGTATTCGTACAGGTCATGGACAGCGCCTGCTTTTTTAAGTCCGACAGGCTTGTCACAGCGGTTTCCTGCGATATATCGCTTTCCGTCAGCGAATGTATTTATGGTAAGGCGGCAGTGATTGTTGCAGCCTTTGCAAGTGATGGCTTTGACTGTATGAGTGAACTTTTCAAGTTCTGCTTCGGTAATGACACTGCTTGCGCCATTGTGCTTTTCCACAGCATAAAGTGCCGCACCGTAAGCGCCCATGATCCCCGATATCTCGGGACGTACAACTTCCGTATCCAGTTCCTGTTCAAAGGCACGGAGCACTGCGTCGTTGAGGAATGTTCCGCCCTGCACCACTATATTCTTTCCGAGAGAAGCCGCATTTGCACAGCGGATTACCTTGTACAGCGCATTCTTGACTACGCTCATGGAGAGGCCTGCGGAAATATTCCCGATGGACGCACCGTCCTTCTGCGCCTGTTTTACGGAGCTGTTCATGAAAACTGTACATCTTGAACCCAGGTCAACAGGCTTGTCTGCGAAAAGTCCCAGCTTTGAGAACTCCGCAATATCGTAGCCCAGAGCCTCCGCAAAGGTCTGGAGGAAAGAACCGCAGCCCGATGAACAGGCTTCGTTCAGGAAAATATTGTCGATAGCATTATTGTGTATCTTGAAGCACTTGATGTCCTGTCCGCCGATGTCGATGATGAAATCAACGTTGGGACGGAACTTCTTTGCGGCGGTATAGTGGGCGATAGTCTCAACAATGCCGATATCTATGCCGAAAGCGCTCTTTATTATATCCTCACCGTAGCCCGTAACTGCCGAGCCTGCAAAGGAAATGGACGGGTACTTCCTGTATATCTCCATAAGGTAGTCTCTCACCGCAGGAACAGGATTTCCCTTGTTTGAGCGGTACATGGAATCAAGGATATTGCCCTTTTCGTCGATAACGGCGGCCTTGATAGTTGTGGAGCCTGCATCGATTCCGAGATACATCTTTCCCTGCGGCTCAGTGATATACTTTATCTCAGAGGAATTGCCCTTATGACGGGCAATGAAGCGGTCGTATTCATCCTGTGAAGTGAACAGCGGTTTTGCGGACATATATCCGCCGCTTCCCATGTATCTCTCAGCTTTTTCAGCAAGTCCGCCGAGACTGTGAGGATCTCCGCTTCCCTGCATCGCCGCACCGATGGCCACGAAATACAGCGAATCATCGGGACATTTTCCTGTCAGCTTCAGAGTCTCGTCAAAGCTTTTGCGAAGCTGATCGAAGTAAGTGAGAGGCCCTCCAAGATAGAGGATATTTCCCTGTATCTCTCGTCCCTGAGCAAGTCCGCCGACGGTCTGGTTCACCACGGCTTTGAGTATGCTTGCGGCTATATTCGGGAAGCCTGCTCCCTGATTGAGGAGAGGCTGGATGTCCGACTTTGCGAAAACTCCGCAGCGTGAAGCGATGGTGTATATCTTGTCCGCATCCTTAGCCAGTTCATTCAGCTCTGTGGGAGTAACTCCGATAAGCACTGCCATCTGGTCGATGAATGCACCTGTACCGCCGGCACAGCTTCCGTTCATTCTCGCTTCAAATCCGCCTGTGAGGAAGAGTATCTTAGCATCCTCACCACCCAGCTCGATAACTGCATCAGTATCGGGAGCGAGAGCGTTTACGGCTGTTCTTGTGGAGAATACCTCCTGCTCGAACCCCACGCCCAGATACTCGGCAAGATGCGTCGGAAATACTCCCCTGCCTTTTCGGCAATACGTGAGAGATGGCGCTCGTAGGAGCTGTATATTATTTTGTTTTGTTCATCAAGCACGACACACTTAATAGTGGTCGAACCGATGTCGAGTCCTAATCTTTTCATTATCATCCTTACCTTTTCTTTATCCAATTAAAGTGATTATATCACAGTAATTCAAATATGTCAAGAAAAAGGAAGATACAAAGAGAAACACCCGACTGCCCTATGTTAAGCAGTCAGGTGTGCCCTCTGAATCATCCCCACTATGGGGTACTCTTTTTATTTTTCGGGAAGCGCACTGAGAAGTGTGAGCTTATACTTCTGTATAGCCAGTGCGTCCTTGTTTGTAACACCGTCGCCAACGTTATAGCAGTCGGCATTTGCTTCGCCCTGTGCGGTCAGCTTGTACTTTGCAGGATTTGAAAGTGTCTGCATGATGAGTACAGCGTCTGCGATATCAACGTCACCGCTGCAATTTGAGTCGCCGTAGAGTACATCTCCCTGCGGATCGTTTGTTATCTGCTTTTCCTTGATAGTTACCTTGTATGTGATATCGATATCATTGCAGAGGTTATATGTGTAGTAACCGCCGTATGTATCGTTCATTTTAATGGTATACTCACCTGCTGGCAGAGTTACCAACTTAGAAGCCGAAACAGGCTCATCCTTATAGCCCACGATAACGAAATCCTTGTAACTGAACGGTCCGTCATAGATCTTCTCGGGAGTTGCGCTGAACGTCAGACCTGACGGGTCGAAGTATTCTCCGACTGTATACTCGGTCTTTGTGGGATATGTCTCGACCTTGTTGAACTTGTATGTCTGATGGGTTGAAACATCGGGAATTGAAACAGTGGTTGTTACTATAGTTGTGGATTCCTGAGTTGTCTTGGGAGCAGATGTAGTTGTTGTAACAGGTGCGGATGTTGTAGTTGTTACATTTGAAGCTGTTGTAACGACGGAAGTTGTGGTCTTCGGACCGCTTGAACCGCCGACATCAGCCATGTTGCTCTTTGCGCCTGATGAGTAGAATTCGCCCAGTGAGATACCGTTGCCTGCACGTCCCATTGGTATCTTGTGGTCAAGGCTGATGAACTTGCCGTCTGTTGTCTGCCAGAGAGCCGACTTGATGAAGTCATACTTCACATCGTCCCACTTCTGGAAGTTATCGTAAACCAGTCCGCCTGTATCTGATGAGTTCTCGTTGAAGCACCAGAAAGTGTGGTGGATACGCATATCGGTCATATAGTCTCTGATCTCCTGGAGCCAGTGTCTGTTCTCGCCGGTCTTGTCGTGTGCGTCATCGACCCAGCCTCCCCATTCACCCATGAGGAGAGGAGAAATGTGATCTTCTGCAAGGTAAGCCCATGTGTCACGCCAGTAATCGTCAAGGAGCGTTTCTCTTGTGAAGGTCTTGCTTGAATCTTCAAGGTAGAACCATTCCTGTTTCCATACCTCCGGACCGTAGTCATGCGGAGAATAAACCAGCTGGCTCTGATACTTGCCCAGGTCAACAGGATAATCCTTTACGCCACGGAAGTTGGCTCCCCACCATGCGCCGTGATAAGGGCTCCATGGATAGCGGGCATAGTCAACGGAATGTGAAGCCCAGCTTTCGCCTTCCTCGAACTTAGGATATACCTCGATACCCTCTACCATAATAAGGAGGTTAGGGTTCTTTTCAAGACAGGCCATAGCGCCCTTTTCGGCAGCATAACGCCAGTTATTTGCGTCTGTTGAGCCGTCCCACTTTGCAAATATTCCGTCATCGGTCTTGCCGTGAGGCTCATTCTTCAGGTCGATAGCGATAACTGTATCGTCATCCTTGTAGTAATCTGCGAACCATGAAAGTGCATCCAGCCAGTCCTTCTCGCTGAAGTTCGAGTCATACCACAGAGCGTAGTTATGACCTGCTGCATTGGTAGTAGCGCTGTGGATATCCATCATGATCTTGATACCGTTCTCTCTGCACCACTTTACTACCTGATTCCAGATGTCGAAGCTGTACATCGGTGTACCGCCCTCAACGCCTTCAACTGTAAGCTCAGGGTTCTCGTACTCATTGAGCTTTATGATCGGGTCCGGCTTTCCTGCCTTCCACTGAAGGAGGATCTCTGTGGACATAGGTACACGGAGAAGATTGAAGCCGTGGTCAGCGATAAGATCCAGACAGTGATGAACGTTTGCGGACCATGCGCCGTCGAAGATCTGGCTTCCTACGTTGTAGCCGAACCAGTTGACACCTGTCATCCAGACAGGATTTCCGTCCATATCAACGATCTCGGCATTCTCATTAACGTGGAGCCAGTCATCGTGATACTCATCGGGAGCAGCATTAGCCTTCATTTCGGGCATATTTGCCGAAACAGGCGTGATCAGCATTGCAGCTGCGAAGACCGCTGCGAGAGTCTTCCTGAAGATCTTTGGTGCCATATTAGTACCCCTCTCTTAAAAATTAATAATACAGCATTTATGTACAAGCGTACATATTTATAAGTATCTTTATTATACAGCATTCTTCACAAATTGTCAATGATATTGTAAAATTTCTTTTCAGTGCTTTCTGCCGATACTGCAAATGCAACAAATAATTCTTTATAATATTGACATTTTCAACAGATTACTATATAATGGTCTTATCTTTTTTAAGGAGTTGGTTATATGAAAAATAAATGTATAGCCGCAGCAATGGCTGCACTTATGAGCGTTTCCGTCCTCGGCTGTCTCAGCGCCTCAGCTGCCGGATACAAGCTCGGAGACGTAAACAATAACGGCAAGATAGACGGTGTCGATGCCAGCGATATCCTCACCGCTTATGCAAGAAGCTCGGTCGCAGGCGGTTCTCTCGGATATACCGACGAACAGAAGATCGCCGCTGATGTTAACAGCAACGGCATAGTTGACGGTATCGATGCTTCACTTGTTCTCACCTACTACGCCAAAACTTCCGTGGGCTACAGCGACAGTCTCGAAGCTTACATCAACAACGAATCTTTCCCTCTTGATCCATTCGGTTCAGGACTTGAAAGCGACATTGATGCCGATAATCTCCTCAGCGGATCATGGGATTTTCTCTCAAAGGGAGACCCTCTTTCGCCCCCTTCGTTCACCGCAAACTTCTCATCATATGACAGAGAGTTCAGCATCCGAATGAATAAAACCGGAGTTTACGGAACAGGTTATTACGAAACCTCCAATTACTTTGACACTCCCCGTGGATGCTACAATCTCCTCCGCAACACCGAGGAAATGTTAGTAAAACTCAGCCCGAACTCTCCCGAGATGCATTTCGGCGGATTGCTCAACACACACTTTACCGCTGCAAATGTGGACGGTGCTTATGTAATGGCTATCAGTGTCATCGGCAACGGCATCTCCGTATTTGACCAGATCCTCGGTCAGGAAACTCAGGCTTCTGACGGAATATGGGTGCTCAGAAAAAACAGCAACGAAACACACCACATCATCGACGAGACCGAGATGAACACTCTCCGTGAGAAGGGCAAGACCTTCTACGCTTACCGCTGGCTCGATCTCGGTTCTCAGGTCTACCTACAGACCGTGAACGCAGAAACTACAAATGTCACACTTGACGACGGTATGCCTCACGAAGCGATGTTCTTCTCATACGCAAACAACGGCCACGCTCTTACCGCTGTGAAGTACAATATCGCAGGCGCAGAAGACAAGGCTAATTCGGGCGGATACAGACCTGCCCTTGTCAAGGTCACAACCGACAGTTCGGGCAATGTCACAAAAATGGAAGAGGTCCCGAAGTACGATTACGGCTACTATCACGTTCTCTGATCTATCCAAGAAGCTCCTTGCGCATCTCAGCGAGGAGCTTTTTTTCACGCCGTGACACCTGCACCTGCGTCATTCCCAGTGCCTGTGCGGTCTTTGTCTGTGTCAGACAGCGGAAGTACCGCAGTTCAAGGAGCGCCCTGTCCCGGCTGTCAAGTCCCGACATTATCTGTCGCAGTGCCAGTACGTCCACTATTGCTTCGTCGGGCGCATCTGTAGGAATGTCGATCTGTCCCTCGTCGTCATCCCCTGCCGTCAGCGAGATCATAGGCTGACTGACACACAAGGCTTCGGATACGTCCGCTTCGGTC
>CADBAC010000188.1 GCA_902792495.1 Ruminococcus flavefaciens
TGCTGAGAGAACTCAGAAATAACTAAGGAGGAACAACTCATGGGAACTACTACTTCAACAGGTACACTTTTCAAGCCCGAACTTGTCACTGATATGTTCAGCAAGGTCAAGGGGCACTCCACACTTGCAAAGCTCTGCGGCGCTACCCCTGTTCCGTTTGCAGGTACTGACACATTCGTTTTCTCAATGGACGGTGAAGCATCCATCGTCGGTGAGGGCGGCAGCAAGCCTGCCGGTAATGCTGAACTCGGCACTGTTACCATCAAGCCTATCAAGTTCGTTTATCAGCACAGAGTTACTGATGAATTCATTAAGATGGCTGAGGAGAAACAGCTTCCTTACCTTAATGCATTCAGCGACGGCTTTGCAAAGAAGATGGCAAGAGCGCTCGATATCGCAGCTATTCACGGAGTTAACCCTGCTGATAACGCTGCTTCAACAATCGTAGGTAATAACTGCTTTGATACTGCTGTAACATCGACTATCACATACAGCTCAGCTGCACCTGATGATAATATCGATTCTGCTGTTGCTCCTATCCAGGCAGCTGATGGTATCGTCACAGGTATTGCAATGGCTCCTGCATTCGGTTCAGCTCTTGGTGCTATGAAAACAGCTGATTCAAACCTTCCGATCTATCCGGAATTCCGCTTCGGAGCAAATCCTGAGAATTTCGGCGGTATGGCTTGTGATATCAACAATACAGTTGCATTCGGCAACAGTCTTGACCGTGCAATCGTCGGTGACTTTGCAAATGCATTCCGTTGGGGCTATGCCGAGAATGTGTCGTTCAAGGTTATCGAGTACGGTGATCCTGACGGTCTCGGCGATCTTCAGCGTAAGAACCAGATCGTGCTCAGAGCTGAGTGCTTCGTAGGCTGGGGCATCCTTGATGCAGCATCATTCACACGTATCGTGGCAACAACATGATCTATCGTAATAAGAAAAGCGGCGCTGTCATTGAGATACCCTCCGAGCTGATATCACCCGATTGGGAAGATATCAGCGGCACCGCCGTAACCAAGGAGGAAAAAGACAATGGGAACAGTGTACGCAAGCGTAAACGATCTGACAGCACTGGGGATAAGTCTGACGGCACAGCAGCAGGAGTCAGCTGAGATACTTCTCAGTACAGCTTCGGCGAAATTAAGACTTGAAGCGAAGAAATACGGCGCAGATATCGATGCTCTTATAGCTGATGAAGAGTGTGGAGAAGATTATGCCCTGACAGTGAAAAATACAGTTGTACAAGCCGTGGTCAGAGCTTTGAACAGCATATCCGATACGGATCCGGATGTTACCCAGGCTTCGCAGTCCGCTCTCGGCTACAGCGCATCGCTGACCTATCTCAATGCAGGGCAGTCACTTTATTACTTTAAAAATGAACTGAAGGACTTAGGCCTTTTACGTCAGGTATACGGAGCTGTGGAGGTGTACGGCAATGCAGATGATTCATGGAACTGATATCCAGCTAATAAACGCAAGCGGAGCTGAAACCGTCAGTAACGTCCTTATAGGCGAACCTTCCGAGACTGAACTCATCGGGCATAAGATATCTGCATTTACTCTGGCAATTCCAAAAACCGATGTACACGACTGGCTCGACAGGAAGGTGATATTCTTCGGAAACACCTTCCGCACAGTCGGGCATCCACAGCAGGGTATGGATGAAAACATCCCCCTCTGCTGGAATAAAAAAGTAAGGGCAGAACTTCTGCTCACTAACGGAAACTGCACTATCTACGAAAAAGACAGCTTGCAGAGGCACAGCTATAGTGGAGTTCTCATAAGCGACCTCAGAGGACGACATATACTTAAAACAGGAGAGCAGCCTAAGGGTGAGCTGACGATCTATATCTACGCTGTAAACAGTACAGATCATTATGTGCCAAAGGCAGGAGATATGATCGTCCCGGCTGACTGTTGGTTTGATTTTGATACATCAACGCAGCAGTCGACATCTGAAAGTATGACTGAATTTCGCAGCGAGCACAGGGATTTTGCTGTTATAAAAAACATATCACAGCATTATAACGGCAGGCAGCCTGATATTGAGGTGATTGCATGAGACAGCCAAGTAATATTATCATAAGTGTCGGCGGTTTGAGGACTATGCTGCGCTGGAACAGGAATTTCGGTGCTTTGCAGACAGCAAGATTCAAAGCAGCTCAGGCATATATCGATAAGGAGTGTGTCAAGCGCATGACTCCTTTTGTACCTGTTGCATTACCGAAATATCCAAATGCAGGTAAGCTCCTCCGCTCGGTGAAGATCGTCTCTCCCGGGCGCATTTATTTCCTTGCGGATCACAGCAGATACAGTTATTATATCCGCTCAAATCACAAGCACGGTGGAAATCCTCAGGCGCAGCGTCTCTGGTTCGAGCCGATGAAACGCCAGTACAAGGGAGCGATACTGAGAGGAGCTGCGGCAATAGCAGGAGGAAGAGCAGGATGAACATAATAGAAGCAGTAAGAGCGCTGTTGATGGAGTTCCCGAAGATCAGCGACGTTGTGGGAGAGGTGCATATAGATTTCACTGATCCCGAACCAACAAGCTACGGACTTTCGTCAACTGATGATTCGCTGATAAAAGAGGACATTCTGGGTAACCAGCTGAGGCAGCACACGTTTATGCTGTACACCACATACAGCTCCATGAACGACTATGAGCGGCTTTCAAACAGCACCGCACTCACAGAGCTTGGCATCTGGCTTGGACAGCAGAAGAACGCCCCCATTGATGGCGGACGTATAACGAAAATAACAACAGGAAGCGGAATGCTCATTGCAGTTCCGCAGGAAAATGAATTTGACGGTGTACAGTATCAGCTACAGATCATCGCCGAATACACAAAGGAGCAGTAACATGAAGAAGATAGTATTTGACGAAGGCTACAGGACATATCAGGTTGGTGACAGCGACAGAGTTATCAAGATCAGGCTTGATCCTGAAATTTTCAATCGTCTCAATGAAGCCGAAGTCAGGATAAACGAAATAGTTGAAAGACTGAAAAGCGTTTCCGCTGAAGAGCTGCCTGAGATCAGCACAGAGCTCAAAGATATTATCAATGAGGCATTCGGAACAGATGTCTGCACTCCTGCCTTTGACGGAGCGAATGTTTTCACATTTGTCGGTGAAGATAAGATGCTGTTCCAGACATTCTTTGAAGCATTTATCCCTGTGCTGAAAGAGGATATCGAGCCCATCAGAAAAGATCGCTCACAGCCCCGTCCGGAAGTTCAGAAGTATCTGAAGCCAAGCGCACCGGCACCTGACCTCAGCAAGCTCACACCTGAGAAACTTGCGCTTATTGAACAGCTCCTGTCATGATAGGCAAGCTTCCGAAAAGTCTTGAAATAGGCGGAAAGGAATACCCCATCGACAGCGATTTCCGCACTATGCTGAATATCTATGCTGCTTTCAATGATCCGGAACTGACAGCTGAGGAGCAGTGCCTTATATGCATGAGCAACCTGTTCGAGGATTTTGCATCTATCCCGAAGGAGCATCTTCAGGAAGCAGTTGATAAGGCATACTGGTTTGCAGGCGGAGGCGATATCCCCGAGGAAAATATAAGTCCTGTGAAGATCATAGACTGGGAGCAGGATGAGCGTATCATCTTCCCGGCTATCAATAAGACCGCAGGCTTCGAGACCCGATCAGTGCCGTATATGCACTGGTGGAGCTTCCTCGGACTCTTCGGTGAGATCGGTGAGGGCTTACTTTCTCAGGTAATACATATCCGCCAGAAAAAGGCAAAAGGCAAAAAGCTTGAAAAATGGGAGCAGGAGTTCTGCCGTGACCATAAAGGCATGGTGGATCTAAAGCGAAAATACACCAAAGAAGAACTGGCAGAGCAGGAAAAGCTCAAGGCTCTGCTTGATTAGGAGGAATAATCATGAGCGTAAAAGCAGAAAGAAAGTATCTTGCACACTACATCGACGTAAACCCTCTCGGCGATCCAGCAACGGCTGTTACCGAAACTACAAATTATGTGCGTCTCGGCAAGGACCTTGAGGAGTATACTGAGAATCTCAATCCTGATGTGACTACTCAGAAGAACATCCTCGGTGAAAACAACGTCATTCACAACGGCTTCGATGTAAGCTCCGATGTGGATCCGTTCTATGTCCGCCTTGATGATGATACACCTGAGGAACTTGCAGAAAAGCTTA
>CADBAC010000189.1 GCA_902792495.1 Ruminococcus flavefaciens
TCACAATAGTCGGACGGCGGACAGTGCCCGCCGTCATGACGGATTCAACAATAACAGTATCGGGAGGGCAATTCCTCCCGATACAAAACGATGCGACCTTTGGCATCGGAATAATAAGGGAACAAATCAAAATACAAAAGCGGTCTCCATCTGCACAATAGGAGACCGTTTTTGTTTTGCCGCTGTTGCCGTGATATCGTACAAACCACAACTTGACTTAAAGATATAACTATATTATAATAGGAATACATCATAGAAATATTTTTAAAATGTGCTGAGAGTTTCAGTCCTGAGAACAGACTAATAAATAGAAGGGGATATATCCCCGTCGGAAAGGAAATCCGTAAAATGGAGAACGGCGCCGAAAATTACAAACGTTTCCTGGATGGCGATAATGACGGGATGACCGAAATCATACGTGAATATAAAGACGGACTGTCCTTGTATCTGAACAGCTTCGTCAGGAATATCTGTCTCGCCGAGGAACTTATGGAAGAGACATTTGTCTCTCTGGTCATGAAAAAGCCTAAGTTTTCGGGGAAAAGTTCTTTCAAGACCTGGCTTTATGCCATCGGAAGAAATATTACCCTTGATTATATGAAAAAGAATAAAAAGCATCAGTCTGTCCCCATAGATGAGATGTACGAAATGGCGGACGAGGAGAATATCGAACGCAGCTATATCCGTGAGGAGAACAAGATACATCTTCATCGTGCACTGGCTAAGCTGAAGCCCGTGTACAGTCAGGTGCTGCATCTGAGTTACCTTGAAGGTTTCACTAATTCAGAGACTGCCTGCATTATGCAAAGGTCCAACCGACAGATAGAAAACCTTATCTACAGGGCAAAAAAAGCTCTCCGTGAAGAGCTGGAAAAGGAGGGTTTCGTTTATGAAGGACTATAAGCAGGTTTCCGACAGCGTTTTCCGCAAAGCCGAAGAACGCATGAATGAAAAGAAGCGCCGTTCCGCAGTAATATGGCGCAGGTCACTTATCGCTTCGGGTATGGCGGCAGTTCTTATTGTTGGTGTCGGCATATGGAAAAATGAAAGCATACGTGGACTTCTTGACCGTGACCCTCATACTTCCGATATAAGCCTTATCGAAGAAGATCCGACTGTAACAGCATCAGAAACCATAGCGGTTACAACCGAAAGCGGAACAGCTGAAAAGACCACAAAACAGGCAAAAACCACCACTTCAACCGCAACAAGGACATCAACAGTAACATCAAAGACAAGCAGTACGGCTTCATCATCGGCAGACAGTACAAGTTCTGAAAAGGCAGACGGAAATACCTCCCATGCAAACGGCGGAGGAACTACAGTCCGCACCGAACAGAACAATACTCAGCGCACAACAGACACAGTGTCGGCGGATAAGAATACCTCTGCAAAGACTACACAAACAACAAGCAGGGCGGAAACTACCACAACTAAGCGTACTTCTGCAACTGCAAGCACGACCACAAGACGTACCAATACAACGACTACAACGACCGTGAATCATCAGACAGGTGCGCCGCAGACCACAAACTCTACTACCCGTCAGACTCATATACCAACTCATACACCAACTGTTACCGATACCACATGGGCCGTGGTTGAAGTTACAACAACTACTACGATCGTCTATACTCACGCTCCTATGCCGCAGTCTTCTGCCACCACCGAATCTATACGGACCATTGATACAGGCAGAGAATTTACAGTTACCGAAACGGAAGCAGGGGAATGGCTTATAGAGGGCTGTCCCACATATTGCTATGCTTCTCTCTGCTTTGAAGCGGATGAACCTGTCAGCGGCAGGATGCACGTTATCTACAATAACGGCGATCACGAAGAAACGGTCTACAATGTCACCATAGGCGATTATAAGACAACGTGGCTGGATTATTATAATTACGGCTCATCCGATGTGATGACGGTTTACTTTGAATGCGACGATCCTGCAAAGATAAGGCTTGTAAGGTATAAGCTTCAGGAAACCGAGGAGGGGTATATTTATTACGAAGAGAGGAAAAAACAGAATACGGGATAAATAATACTTCCCATAAACAAAGTTTGCCCTCTGATACGGTACACGATTATTTGTCGGTGTACCCTGTCAGGGGGCGATTTTTCATGTAAGGCAACACCGCACAAAACTTGTGCTGAAGATGCGCCGACAGATTTTTTCGTCAGATTGTATAGAAATTCCGCAGGCATACTACCGTATGTCAAGGGATTTCTGTGCAAGATGACGGCAGCGATGAGTACGCTTTGCACTATGAGGAAGATGCACAGCATAACAGCGATAGTTATGCCTGTCCACCATGCCTGATCGAGTCCTGCCGATGAGACGATATTCTGCATAAGCGCAAGGGTAAGAGTGCCGAGGAGAGTGCCGATGATATTGCCCGCACCGCCCATAAGGTTCGTGCCGCCGATTATAGCCGAAGCTATGGCATTCATCTCCGCACCTGCCGCATTTGCCGCAGAGCCCGAACCTACGTGCATGAAGTAGACGAATCCGCCGATGCCTGCGAGAAGTCCGCATATGAGATGTGAGAGGAAAACGGTCTGCTTCACGTTTATCCCCAGCATAAGTGCGCTCTGACGATTGCCGCCAACAGCGTAGAATGCCCTGCCCGTTCTTGTCCATTTCAGCAGGAAAAACAGAGCCGCCGCTGTAAGAAGTGCCACGATCACACCTATCTCGATATAGGCATTGATGAAAATTCCGTTCTTGTTCACCGAGCCGAGAAAAGGCACGTTTATCCTCGTTTCACGAATGCGCACGAAGTCCTCATTCTGAACGTTGAACGGCGCTTCGCATACGATAGTGGTCATTCCCCTTGCGAAGAACATTCCTGCAAGAGTAATGATAAAGGGCTGTATCTCCAGATAAGCAACAAGGAAGCCCTGCACCAGTCCGAATGCCAGACCTATCCCCAGCGCTAACAGTGCCGCACCTGTAAAGCTGCCGCCGTGATGGTCGATGAAGACCGCACAGCACATGGTCACCAGCGCCGAAACTCCGCCGACGGAAATATCTATTCCGCCTGCCACCATGACCACGGTCATGCCGCAGGAGAGGATCATCAGTGCCGCATTTGCGTTGAGAAGATTGAAGAATGTCTGCGGCTTGAGGAAGCCTTTCTGAAAGACTATCATCGCAAAAACATAGAGGATCACGAATACTGCCGCTGTTATCATGGTCAGCACAGTGGAATCCGACAGATCGCAGAAGCGCTTTTTGTGAATTCTTTTTATTTTCATATCCGCTCCTCCGTCAGACCTGTTTTCCGGCAGTTTCCGGCTCGGATAAGCTTCTGAGCAGTTTCATGAGCTTTTCCCTGACTACGGGAGAACTCAGCACCACCAGAATTATTACCGCTGCTGCCTTGTATGCGGAAAGAGCATCCGACTGCACATCGAACTTGTAAAGTGTGGTCGTGAGGAACTGTATAACGTATGCTCCCAGAATGGACGAGCTCATGCGGAATTTTCCGCCGCTTAGGGGATTTCCTCCCAGCGCCACCGCAAGTATTGCATCCATTTCGATATCCTTTGCGATTATCGAATAGTTGATAGTTTTAAGGCGGCTCACCTTGATAAGAGCCGCAACTGCACAGCAAAGCCCCATTATGACGAATACTCCCACCTTGACGATGCGTGGGTCAAGTCCGTTAAGACGGGATGTCTTTTCGCTGATGCCCACCGACTGAACGTAAAGTCCCAGACTTGTAAAGCGGAGAAGCGCCCACACAGCCGCAAAGCATATCAGAGCGATGAAAAACGGCGTAGGCATGGGAACTCCCTTGATATAGCCGCCGAAACTTGCAAAGGTGCTGTCGGCCACCATGGGAAGTTCGTTGTTGTTTATCCATGCGGCAATGGAGCGGCCTGCGGTAAAGAGTATCAGAGTTGCCACCATTGGCTGTATCCTGAAAAATGCCACCAGTGCGCCGTTGAAAGCGCCGCAGAGCATTCCGACCAGACAGCACACAAGGAATGCCACGATAATAGGGGACTGTATCTGCCCCGAAGTAAGATCGCTTCCGCAGAGCACACGGAGTAGAGCGCTTCCGCAAATGGCGATGACTGCTCCGGCGCTGATGTCCTGACCTCCCGAAGCCGCCGTTACCAGAGTCATTCCGATGGCGAGAATTGCCAGTTCCGAGCCGTTATCCAGTATTGAGATAAGGTTGCCTGCCAGAACGGGATCGCCTGCGCTGTTGCGGCCGAGAGTGACTCTGAAAAATTCTGGGTCAGCTATCAGATTGAATATGACCAGTGCCAGCAGCGCCGCCAGCGGTATAAGGAACTGTTTCCCCGAAAAAAAGCTGAGGAAGTTCCGTTTACTGCGGTCCTGCGCCATCATGCTCACCTCCTGCTATAGTTTTCATGATATTGTCTTCACTTAGCTGTCTGCCCGAAAGCTGTCCTACCATTTTTCTGTCACGCATGACGAAAAGCCGTGAGCAGATACCGAGCATTTCCCCAAGCTCAGAGGAAATGAAAGTAACGCTCATACCATCGTCGGCAAGCTTCTTCACAAGCCGCTGTATATCGGCTTTTGCGCCTATGTCGATACCTCTTGTGGGTTCATCGAGTATAAGATATTCTGGGTGGGTGAGAAGCCATCTTGCAAGTATGACTTTCTGCTGATTGCCGCCGGAAAGTTCCTTTACGGGAGTATCGGCGGAGGCGGTCTTTATTCCCAGCGCCCTGATGTATTCATCAGCAAAGCCTTCGGCTTCCGATTTTGAAAATGGCCTGAAAAAGCCTTTTTTCACCTGCAGCGCCAGTATGATGTTCTCCCTGACGGACAGTTCTCCGATTATTCCCTCGGCTTTTCTGTCCTCGGAAAGATAGGCTATTCCGTTCTTTATGGCATCGGAAGGCTTTCTGATGCTGACGGTTTTCCCGTTCATTACCACGTTTCCGTCAGTACCTTTGTCCGCACCGAACACCGCACGGACGCATTCGCTCCTTCCCGAACCGAGAAGGCCTGCGAATCCGCTTATCTCGCCCTTTCTCACCGTCAGTTCAAAGGGAGCGATATTCTCGCTGCTGTGGATATTCCTGCCGTGATACAGCACTTCGCCAACGGCTTTATCCTCAGCCTCCGCAGCAACAGGGGAGTCATCCAGTTCACGGCCAAGCATTTCCGCAACAAGCTGTACCCTTGTGATATCGCTGACGTTATAGACTCCCGTCAGTCTGCCGTCACGGAGAACCGTTACCCTGTCGCAGATATCGTAGACCTGATCGAGGAAATGGGTGACGAAGATTATGCCTGTGCCCTTTGATCTGAGCTGACGCATCAGTTCAAACAGCCGCTCTGTTTCCTGTTCGTCAAGGGAGGAAGTAGGCTCGTCCAGCACAAGTATACTGCACTCCATGTCTACCGCCCTTGCAATGGCTATCATCTGCTGTACCGCTACCGAACAGCTTCCCAGCGGCTGAACGGGGCTTGCAGGTATGCCCAGTGACGACAGGAGCTTTTCGGCTTTTTCATTAAGTTTACGCCAGCTGATAAGTCTTTTTTTATGTCGGCCTGCGTAAATATTTTCGGCAACCGAAAGATTCGGGCAAAGTGGGATCTCCTGATAGACCGTGCTTATCCCAAGTTCCTGAGCCTGCTGAGGAGATGATATCTCAACGGGGCCGCTGTGTCCCTTGAGATATATCTCTCCCGAATCTTTCGTGTAAACGCCTGTAAGTATCTTTATAAGCGTGGATTTTCCTGCGCCGTTCTCTCCCATGAGAGCCATTATCTCGCCACGGCAAAGCGTAAAGTCCACATTCTGCAAAGCCTTTACGCTGAGGAAGGAACGGCTTATCCCCCGCATTTCGAGAATGGAATTCTCCTTCATGTAATTCCCCCTAAAAATAAGTGCGGGGACGTCCTGAGACTCACCGCACACAAACACTATCACTCCTTCAACTAACCATTGAAGAATGCCTCAATAGTTAATTGGCGGAGCAATAAAACAAAAATGAAGAATGATTCAGATTATATAAAGGCATACGCACTGGGATATGCGCTGTTCCGTGGAACAACTGCCTATATACCGTACTTGTCAACATCATCCTGAGTTATCGTTGCTGCGTCGAAGCCCTTTTCCTCTATGGTTATCTTTTTATCGGGGAGAGTTCCGCCGCTTTCGAGGGTATTGATGATGTCTAGTATATAACTTGCCTGGTAGGGATCGCACTGACCGTCATAATTCCAGTTTCCTGCGAGAAGTTCCTCCAGTGCCCATTTATTGCAGTCAAATCCCATAATGAC
>CADBAC010000190.1 GCA_902792495.1 Ruminococcus flavefaciens
AACCCGGGATAGTTATGAAGTCCATCTGAGTGTGCCAGCGGAGAATGATCTGAGCCGCACTCTTATGGTACTTGTCTGCAAGCCTTGTGAATATGGGTTCATTGAAAAGGCCTGCGTCGCCGTGACCCAGCGGATACCAGCCCATAAGCTTTGTGCCGTACTCCGAAAGCCTGTCCATGATAGCCTTTTCTGTGCAGTAAGGATGAGCTTCAAGCTGTATCACATGAGGCTTTATTTCGGCAGCTTCAAGCAGTCTCTCCAGCTTTTCATCATGGAAATTGGAAATGCCGAGGGAACGTGCCCTGCCGTCCTTGAAAGCTTTTTCTATCAGCTTGTAGCCTGCTATGAAATCACCTGACGGCTGATGGATGAACAGCAGGTCAACATAGTCCAGCCCAAGACGTGCAAGAGTATCATCAACGGCGCTTTCCTTATTATAAAGGGTAGCCCATATTTTTGTGGAAACGAACACATCCTCACGCTTGACAATGCCCTCATCTATGGCCTTTTTCAGTGCTTTGCCAACTGCTTCCTCGTTCATGTAGGCGTTTGCGGTATCGATCATCCTGTAGCCGTACTTCAGTGCGGTATACACCGATCTTTCGGTATCTTCGGGACTTATCATGAAAGTTCCGATGCCAAGAACAGGAACTTCCACACCGTTGTAAAGTCTCACATTCTTCATAGCTTACCTCCTTGCAATTAGCTGTCGTTTATGATATAATGGATTCATTGGTTTATGTACTTATTATACACCGTGATCCTGCAAAAGTACAATGCCAATATCAGATACTGCAATATCAAAAATGAATAGTGAGGGATACCATGATAGATATATACATACTTCAGCAGCTTGCCGCTTATGCCGAATGCGGAACTCTTTCCGCCGCCGCCGAGAAGCTTCACACCTCTCAGCCTGCCATGACACGCTCAATGAAAAAGCTGGAGGACGAACTGGGAGTTACGCTGTTTGAGCGCAGCAAGAACCACATCTCACTTAATAAAACAGGGCAGATAGCCGCCGAATATGCACAGCGTGTACTGGAAGCCGACCGTGACTTCATCGAAAAGGTCAGGCAGTACGACCGCAGTCTCCATACGCTTTCTGTGGGATTCTGCGCTCCCGTGCCGCAGGAGGTCTTCACGCCTATTCTCAACACCATTTTCGACGGTATGACCATTTCAGCCGATATGAAGGACGATGCCACATTTTTCGACGATCTGGAGAACGGCATATACCAGCTTGCGATAACCCACAGCATTCCCGACAGAGAGGGATTCTACTATAAGAAATGCGGCGAGGAGAGTCTTTTTGTATCGGTATTGCCATCCGACCCGCTGACATTCTATCCCGAGATACACCTGAAAGATCTGGACGGACTTTCCATTCTTCTGCTGACGAAGATAGGATTCTGGGCGAATATGCACCGTGCCAAGACTCCGCACACAAAATATCTTCCGCAGATAGACCGGAACACTTTCAACGAACTGGCCGAGCACTCCGCCTACCCCATATTCGCCTCCGATTATTTTATCCGCCGTGGTGAGCGTATACAGGGAAGGATAGACATCCCCATAGCCGATCCCGAATGTCACACCGAATACTACCTTGTATGCGCAGAATCGGAAAGGGACAGGTTCAAGCGTCTGTTCTCACTTGTCAATGAAAAAACAATTTATTGAGGATATTTATTGTTATCATATGCAAACCGTAAAATCAAGACAAACAGGTCATTTTATGCTATAATAAATAGGAATATGCAATAAAGAGGGTATAGTATGACTTTAAAAGAACTGAAAACAGGCGAAAGCGCTGTTATCGAAACTGTCGGAGGAGAGGGTGCGCTGAGACAGCACTTTCTCGATATGGGAGTTATTCCCGGGGCGGTAGTCACTCTGGAAAAGCTTGCCCCTATGGGCGATCCGATGGAGCTTCGCATACACGGCTACTCGCTGACGCTGAGACTTGCGGATGCTGACAATATCACCGTCAGGCCCGTAAGTGCAGAAGCAGAGGCCAAAACCAAGAAGAAGCACAAGAAAAAGACCAGCCATCCTGGTCTCGGTGAGGGCGGTATCTTCCATGCCGAAGGTGACGGCGATCCGCTTCCCGACGATGCTGAGCTGACATTTGCTCTTGTGGGAAATCAGAACTGCGGCAAGACTACGCTGTTCAACCGTCTCACAGGCTCAAACCAGCACGTTGGCAACTTCCCCGGAGTTACCGTTGACAGAAAGGACGGCCCGATAAAAGGCTATCCACACACTCTTGTCACCGATCTCCCGGGAATCTACTCAATGTCCCCTTACAGCAGCGAGGAGATAGTTTCACGTAATTTCGTGCTCAACGACAAGCTCAAAGCCATAATCAACATCGTTGACGCTACAAATATTGAGCGAAATCTCTATCTTACCATGCAGCTTCTTGAAATGGACATTCCTATGGTAGTGGCGCTGAACATGATGGACGAAGTCAGCGGCAACGGCGGGTCGGTGGATATCAACGCTATGGAACAGCTTTTAGGAGTTCCTGTTGTGCCTATCTCGGCATCCAAGAACAAGGGCGTTGATGAACTTATTGACCACGCTATACACATTGCCCACTATCAGGAACATCCCGTCAAGCAGGACCTCTGTGATGAGCGGCACAAAAACGGTGCGGTACACAGATGTCTTCACGGCATAATCGCCCTTACCGAGGATCATGCCGCTAAAGCCGGGATCCCTGTAAGGTTCGCAGCAAGCAAACTTGTCGAGGGCGACGAACTTATCCTTGAACAGCTTGACCTTGACGAAAACGAAAAGGATATGCTTGAGCACATCATCAGCCAGATGGAAAAGGAACGAGGACTTGACCGAAGCGCCGCCATTGCTGATATGCGTTTCGCATTCATCCACCGTATCTGCGAGGACACGGTAGTAAAGCCCCATGAGAGCAAAGAGACCATCAGAAGCCGCAGGATAGACACATTCCTGACAGGAAAATACACAGCTATCCCCTCTTTCATCGTAATAATGGTACTGGTATTCCTGCTGACCTTCAATGTCATCGGCGCATGGCTTCAGGGACTTCTCGAAACAGGTGTTGAGGGACTTACCACGGCTGCGGACAAGCTTCTTGACAGCATGAACATCAACAGCACCATCCACGGACTGATAATAGACGGTATCTTCGCAGGTGTGGGAAGTGTACTCAGCTTCCTCCCAATAATAGTCACGCTGTTCTTCTTCCTTTCGCTTCTCGAAGACAGCGGATACATCGCAAGAGTGGCATTCGTTATGGACAAGCTTCTGCGAAAGATAGGACTTTCGGGACGCAGTATAGTTCCGCTTCTCATAGGATTCGGATGCACCGTACCTGCTGTAATGTCAACGAGAACTCTCCCCAGTGAGCGTGACCGAAAAATGACCATACTTCTGACGCCTTTCGTCAGCTGTACCGCAAAACTGCCTATCTACGCATTTTTCGTCAGCGCATTCTTCCCGAAACAGGGCGGACTGATAATGGCAGGGCTTTACATATTCGGCATCATCGCAGGTATCATCACAGCCCTTTTCTACAGAAAGACTCTTTTCCGTGGCGAGGCAGTACCATTTGTAATGGAACTTCCGAACTACCGTCTGCCCAGCGCAAAGAACGTCATCCAGCTTCTGTGGGAGAAATCAAAGGACTTCCTCCAGAGAGCATTTTCAGTTATCCTCATTGCTACAATAGTGGTGTGGGTGCTTCAGAATTTCAGCTTCAAGTTCAACATGGTACAGGACTCCGAAGACAGTATGCTTGCCATAGTTGCAGGAGTTTTCGCTCCCCTGTTCAAGCCTCTCGGACTTGGCGACTGGAGGATCGTTACCTCATTCATAAGCGGATTTATGGCAAAGGAAAGCGTAGTTTCCACACTTGAAGTCCTCTTCGTCGGACAGGTGGGAACAGCCCTCACTCAGAGTGCCGCCGCTGCACTTCTGGTATTCAGCCTGCTTTACACTCCATGTGTAGCGGCTGTAGCAGCTGTAAAGCGTGAACTGGGCAAGAAATGGGCATTCACACTTGTAATATTCCAGTGCGTAGTTGCATGGTTTGCCGCATTCGGAGTAAAGCTTATCTGCACAGCTTTGGGAGTAATGTGATGAATTTTTACGATATAGTCCTGCTG
>CADBAC010000191.1:0-11352 GCA_902792495.1 Ruminococcus flavefaciens
TAAATCCCCCTTAGTATTCGCTTAGTATTTCCTGTACCTGCGGAGTATTCCTCGTATCAGGGTCAAGAATGACTATGCCTGTATCGACATATTTCTGTTCGGGAGTTTTGCCGTTGCATATACTGTCACAGGATTTGACAGCAAGATATCCCATATCGTATGTTCTTTGCAGCAAAGCAGATACCGTATAATCGGAATCACGCATAATCTCGCTTATCTCATCGGAAAAATCGAAACATACCAGCGATACATCCGTCATATTATTTTCCTTCATGACAGCCGCTGAACCTGCTGCGGTAAAATAATTCACCGCAAATATGCCTTTTATGCCTTTTTTCTTGGTCAGCACATTTCTTACATCCGAAAGAGCATCATCGTAGGCATTGCTTTTGCTTATATCATCCATAACTTTCCAGTTTTTCGGAGCGTGTTCGGACCAGTAATCGCAGAATCCGGCAACTCTTTCATTGAGGGTGGGAACGGTTATAGCGCCTGACATTATTGCCACATACGCTGTTTCGTCCGCCTTCACACCGTTGCCGTGCATCTCTTTGATGAGTTCCTTTGCGGCTTCACGGCCTGCTATCATATTATCGGTCATGAAACAGACATCGTAGTCATGGCAGTTTACTATGGTATCCGCCAGCACTACAGGTACACCTGCTTCATGTATCCTTGTCACACAGTCTGAAAGCCTAACAGCGTCATCGGGAGCTATAATTATGCCGTCAGCTTCGTTTTTCAGAGCTTTCTCCGCCAGCGCTATCTGCTGGTCTATCTCCGTTTCGTCTGAGGAGCCGCTCATGTAGATATTTACTTCAAGTTCGTTTCCCGCCATAGCTGCGCCCTTTGAAAGCAGTTTCCAGTATTCATCGTCTATATCCTTGACGATAAGGTAATAGTTCCTGCTGTTTTCATTGATCTCGGTTATGGGGACGAAATCCTGAATATTTTTTTCTGCTTTTTTAATGTTGTTCTTTTTTGAACAGGAAAATGTTCCTGATGCAGCCATGATAACGGCTGCTGAAAAAGCACAGCATTTTTTTAATGAGCTCATATAGCCTCCCGCCATATTCTTTCTTATGTTTTCGACAGTTCCGCTGAATAAAATCAACTTATGAGGTATCTGGCTTCAAAGTCTGACACCTTCATGGGCTTTGCAAAGAAATAGCCCTGAAAAACATCACATCCGCATTGTTTCAGGAATTCAGCCTGTTCTCCTGTCTCAACGCCTTCTGTTATAACAGCCATGTCAAGCGACTTGGCAAGTTCGATTATCATTCTCAGAATTATCATGCTTCTCTCGGTATTCCCGGTCTTTTCGAGAAATCCCATATCTATCTTCAGTACATCGACGTAAAGATCCTTCAGGGTATTGAGGGATGAATAGCCGCTGCCGAAATCGTCTATCTCGACGATGAAGCCGTAATCACGCAGCTGACTTATAAGGTGCTGCTGCTTTTCGGGAATGTTCATGATAGCAGTCTCGGTTATTTCGAGATGCAGGCATTTCGGGTCAAGGCAATACTTCTCGATAAGGGAAGTGAGAGTACCGTAAACATCCATAAGGAAGAAATCCTTCTTGGAGATATTGACCGAAAGATAATTATCCAGCAGACCTCTCTGCCGCCATTTGCAAAGCTGTATGCAGGCGATCTCCCACATATAGCTGTCAAGCCTGCATATAAGGCCTGTCTGCTCGAAAGTTTCAATGAATTTGCCCGGCGAGACCAAACCTTCAACGGGATGTATCCATCTGACAAGGGCTTCACCTCCGAGGATACGGCCCTCAGCAGTTATCTGAGGCTGAATATAGGCTGTGAACTGTCCGCTGCCGAGAGCGGCTTCAAATTCACTTATCATCTTCTGTTCGCTGAGGAAGCTGTCACGCATTTCGTCATTATAATATGCAACGATGCTCTGATAGCTGTCCTTGATGGTATGGATGGCGAAATTTGCTCTGTCGCACATTACAGAAACGCTGAGTTCGGGCTCTGTTACCTCATAGATGCCGAAATGCATCTGTACCTTGAAAATATCCTCGCCAAAGAAGCTGCTGAGTCTGACTGAATCTTCAAGCAGTGCAGCCTCATTGAAGTGTTCCTTTTTAATGCACAAAGCAAAGCGGTCGCCTGTGAGTCTTCCGCAGACGCTTCCGTTTCCTTCAGCAAGAGAGCGTATAGCCCCTGCGATCCTGAGAAGCAGGTCATCGCCACGCTTCACTCCGAATATCTCATTTATCATCTTGAAGTTCTTTACATCGGTACAGACTATGATGAAAGGAACATCCTTGTTTTCCGACATGAGCTTTCTGGCTTCGATGCAGAAATGCTCCTTATTGTAAAGTCCCGTTAGGAAATCATGAGAAGAACGGTACTTTTCTTCAGCGATACGCTTATAGTCATTGGTGCGGTCATGGTAAATAAAGAAGCAGCCGACATATTTGCCTTCACTGTCATAAATGCGCTTGTAGTCATTTATAAAGCGGCGCATTTCACCGTCTATCTGCCGCACATCCTTCCATGTCAGTTCATCGTTGTCAAGGGCTTCGGGGTTGTCATTAAACCATTGATTTATATAATCCGAAACAGCATTTTCATTGTCGATATCGCTGCAGTATTCCCTGGCAGTCTTGTTGTAATGTGCTACTTTGCCGTCTATATCGACACAGACAATTCCGTCCTTCATATTGGCTATGGTAAAAAGAAGAAGCTTTTCCATAAGACCTCTCGGGACATAGATAATGGAAAAATAGAACAAAGCTGCTGCAACTGCTGCATATAACAGGATGGAATAATCAAAGGTCGAATCCATACTTAAATAGAATACGTGACCGACCATGACAATAACGATGATAAGAAGGATGATCAGATATTTTAATTTATATATCTTCGGTGAACGCAGTATCTTCTTCAGCAGCATGACTATACCGATGGCAAGTATCAGATAGGCAAGTGTAAAATGGAATATGTAAAGATTTTCCCTGCGTGATATATAATAATAGGTATGTCCTATGATATCTTCTGTTTTCGATACTCTGAACACACCATGCAGAAACGGATTCAGTGCCAGCATTACCGAATCGGCCAGTGAGAGAACGCCGATAAAGTAGAATTCCTTACTGAACATGGTCCTGACACCGGTATATTCGCTTACAAAAGCGGTCAGCGCCATTGCCATTGCGATTGTCAGGATATGATATACGCTGTACCCGATATAAGCCAGCATCCGTGAGGGAAACAGCAAAGCAACGGCATAGGAAATAATGCCGCAAACAGAAAACAGCAGAACACGTCCCAGTGGTTTCTGTATGGTCTGCTGCTTAGCTTTTTTAACGCTGAAAATATAACAGCCAAGTATTATCATAACTGCGGCTGCCAGATTGACAATATGTATCAATTTCATTCCTATCACCCTTACAAACAGAAAAAAGGTGCCATCTTCCTATATATAACAATATAACACAGATCAGGAAAAATGTCAATGTTATGGAAGTATTAAATAAATTTAAGAATTATTTTTGTCAAATAAACCGTCAGTCATTTCGGCCTCCCGCCCCTTTTCCGAAGCAGAACAAAATTATAAAAACCTGTTGACTATTTTCGGATTTTAGGGTATTATATTATAAGGTATCAGTTCATATCATTGAACGATAAGTGTAGAACGATTGGAGTGCCTTTAAAGAAATGCCAAATCTCAAAAGAAAGATCATATGTACCGTCATAGGTATGCTTATGACAGGTATGACATGGGTAAGCGCCTGCTATTTTTCAAAAGCTGATGCGGATCCTTCAAAATATCCCGTTTTCGGTGTGGATGTTTCCAACTATCAGGGAGATATCAACTGGCAGGAACTGGAAGAGCAAGGGGTGAAGTTCGCTTTTATCAAGGCTACCGAGGGAAGCGGACACACCGATGAATCTGTCCGCAGAAACATCGAAAGAGCCTCGGAAACAGGCATAAGGATATCAGCTTACCATTTTTTCAGCTTTGACAGTCCCGGCGAGACTCAGGCTGACAACTACATCGCCGCAGTAGGCGACGACGAGATAACTCTCCCTCCCGTTATAGATATAGAATATTACGGCGACAAGAGACTGAATAAGCCGTCTCAGGAGGAAACCGAAGCTATCCTGCGCCCTCTGCTGGAAAGACTTGAAGAACATTACGGCGTAAAGCCGATGATATACACTACTCTCCCCGTTTACTACAGGTACGTCAGAAAAAATTTCCCGGACTATCCGCTGTGGATAAGAAGTGTCAATTTCGAGCCCGATCTTGTGGACTGGACTTTCTGGCAGTATGATGACCACGGCAAGCTGGAAGGCTACTACGGAGATGAGCAGTATATCGACTTCAACGTGTACAGATACAAAGATCTCGATCAGGATAATTTATACAGAGGATGACAATGAAACCATTTTTACTAAGACCCGTTACCAAAGATTATATATGGGGCGGCACAAGACTTCGTGAAGAATTCGGCAAGGAAAGCGATTCCGAAAGAATAGCCGAAAGCTGGGAACTGAGCTGTCACCCTGACGGTGAATGTGCCATTGCAAGCGGTGAATCCAGCGGTATGAAGCTGAGCCAATTTGTACGTATGCACCCCGAAGCTGTGGGAAACGGCTTCCGCAGCGAGGACAGATTCCCCGTTCTTGTGAAGCTGATAGACGCTAAAGCTGACCTTTCCATACAAGTACACCCCGACGATGAGTACGCAATGGCTCACGAAGGAGACAGCGGAAAGACCGAAATGTGGTATATCATAGATGCCGATGAAGGCGCTGAGATAGTGTACGGTTTCAGGGAAAAACTCACATCTGAGCAGTTCAGGCAGGCTATAGACGATAATTCGCTTATGGAAAAGGTAAAGCGTGTCCCCGTAAAGGCAGGCGACGTTTTTTTCATTAAGCCCGGAACTCTCCACGCTATCGGCAAGGGCATAGTCCTTGCGGAGATACAGCAGAGTTCAAACGTGACCTATCGTGTGTACGACTACGGCAGGCTTGGCACAGACGGCAAGCCCCGTGAACTTCATATAGATAAGGCTGTGGAAGTTACAGACACAACTCCGTCACAGCTTTTTGAAAAAGGCAATATCATCAGAAAGCAAGGCGGAAGCATTCAGCTTCTCTGCGGCTGTGAGTATTTCAGTGCAAGGCTGATAAACGTCAGCGGAGAATGTACCTTTTCACATGATAAGGACGGATTCTTTCATCTGCTGGCTGTTGACGGAAATGGTACTGCCGATATATGCGGTGAGCATTTTGACATAACAAAAGGAACAGGCATCTTCGTCCCCGCAGGCGGATGTGAATGCTCGGTAAAAGGTAATTGCAGTTTGATAATGACGGACTGTATAATATAAGGAGGAACTTAAAATGAAATATTATGTAGGTATAGACCTCGGAGGAACAAACATCGTTGCAGGTGTTGTTGACGAGGAATACAACATCATCGCTAAGGCAAGCACAAAGACAAACTGTCCACGTCCCGAAAAGGAGATCGCTGACGATATGGCTAAGATGGCTATTGAAGCTGTAAAGAACGCAGATCTCACAATGGACGATATCGAGTGGATCGGTGTCGGAACTCCGGGTATCGCCAACAGCGCTACAGGCATCATCGAGTATTCCAACAACCTCGGCTTCAAGGATACTCCTATGGTGAAGTACATCCAGGAATCCATCGACAAGCCCGTATTCATCGAGAACGACGCAAACGCTGCTGCTTACGGCGAATACGTTGCAGGTGCTGCAAAGGGCGCTAAGAACGCTGTATGCATCACTCTCGGCACAGGCGTAGGCGGCGGAATCATCATCGACGGCAAGATCTACGCAGGTTCAAACTTCGCAGGCGCTGAGATCGGCCACACTGTTATCGAAGTTGACGGCGCACAGTGCTCATGCGGCAGAAAGGGCTGCTTCGAGGCTTATTCATCCGCTACAGGTCTTATCCGTATGTCAAAGGAAGCTATGGCCGAGCATCCGGATTCGCTCATGAACAAGATGGCTGACGAAAAGGGCAAGGTTACAGCACGTACATCATTTGACTGCATGAGAGCCGGTGACAAGTACGCTAAGGCTGTTGTTGACAAATACATCAAGTATCTGGCAGCAGGTATCACAAATACCATCAACATATTCCAGCCAGACATCCTCTGCATCGGCGGCGGTGTCTGCAACGAGGGCGATCCTCTCCTTCTCCCGATGAAGGAACTGGTAGCAAAGGAAGTCTACACACGCAACTCTCCCAAGAACTGCGAGATCGTTATCGCTAAGCTGGGCAACGATGCAGGCATAATAGGTGCTGCATTCCTCGGACGTGCAAACGGCTGAATAATAAAATAACATCAAAGTATCATGAGGGCGGATAATATCCGTCCTCTTTTTTGATATTTCTTGTTCATATTTATGCAAAAGGTCATGATTTTACCATTATTGACATAAAAATGATATACGAAAGCTTTACTCTGCGTTATAATTGAATCATAAATTACGGAACAAGCGCAGATGTTAATGGCCTACGCATCTGCCTGAGAGAAATGGAAAACTTTTTTTGAAAGAGGTAATTTTTATGAAATATCGTTCATTCAAGAAGTTAGCAGCAGCTTGTGCAGCTATGACTGCCGCAGCAGCAGCTTCAGCTTTCGCTTTCAATGCAGGCGCAGCAGGCCTTGCAGGTGATGCTAACTGTGACAACAATGTTGATATCAGTGATGCTGTTATCATCATGCAGTCACTTTCCAACCCAAGCAAATACAGTGAAAACGGTTCAGACGCAAAGCATCTCACTGCAGAAGGCGCTCTGAACGGCGACGTAAATCTCAGAGGCAACGGTATATCCAACGCAGATGCTCTTACTATCCAGAAGTATCTGCTTGATTCTATACAGACTCTCCCTGAGTCATATGCACAGGGTCAGCCGGATGATAATCCGACAACTTCTTCAACATCTACTACAACTACCACTCAGCCATGGCAGCAGCCTACAACTACATCAACTACAACTACTGCACCTGTAAATCCTTCAACAAACCTGAACATCCCTGACCTCGGCACTCCTATGAATGCCAACGCAACAGCTGTTGCTGATTTCCGCAAGGGTTCAACTCCTCTCTTCTTCGCTTCCGACGGATGGGAGAACGGCGATCCTTTCGACTGCGGCTGGTACAAGGGTCAGACATCCCTCGACAGCGGTGTACTCACTCTTACTATCGACAAGGACAAGACAGGCAAGTACAACTACGCAGGCGCTGAGTACAGAACTTCCGACCACTACGGCTACGGATACTATGAGACTTCAATGCAGGCTATCGCTAACGATGGCGTTGTATCTTCATTCTTCACATACACAGGCCCTTCAGAGGACAATCCCTGGGATGAGATCGATATCGAGATCCTCGGCAAGGATCCAACAAAGGTCCAGTTCAACTACTACACAAACGGTCAGGGCAACCATGAGTTCATGTATGACCTCGGATTCGATTCATCCAAGGCATTCCATACATACGGCTTCGACTGGCAGCCCGATCACATCACATGGTACGTTGACGGCAAGCCTGTTTATACAGCAAATCAGAACATCCCCAAGACTGAGGGACGTATCATGAAGTGGGTAACATTCAACAAGGGCGGCGCAGGCAATAATAACCAGCAGCCTCAGACAACTCAGCAGCCATGGCAGCAGCCTACTACCACTTCTACTACAACGACCACAACTACTCAGTGGCAGTGGCAGCCTACAACAACAACTACCACAACTCAGCCCGTTCAGCAGGGCGCTATCGCTGACAAGGGCACACCTATGGATACCTCAGCTACAATGATATCCGACTTCCGTACAGGCAATGCAGGCGACTTCTTTGCTTCCGACGGATGGACAAACGGCAAGCCTTTCGACTGCTGGTGGTACAAGCGGAACGCTCAGATCAAGGGCGATCACCTCGAACTCAGCGTTGACCGCAAGTGGACAAATGACTCAAATCCTGACTGGAACCCTGCTTACTCAGGCGGCGATACTATGAAACTTCCATGCAGGCAATAAAGAATGACGGCGTTGTATCTTCATTCTTCACATACACAGGTCCTTCCGACGATAATCCATGGGACGAGATCGACATCGAGATCCTCGGCAAGGACACAACAAAGGTACAGCTCAACTACTACACAAACGGTCAGGGCAACCATGAGAAGATGATAGACCTTGGCTTTGATTCATCACTGGAATATCATACCTACGGTTTCGACTGGCAGCCTAACTATATCGCATGGTATATCGACGGCAAGGAAGTATACCGTGCTACAGAAAATATTCCTAAAACAGCAGGCAAGATCATGATGAACGCATGGCCTGGCAAGACTGTTGATGACTGGCTCAAGGCTTATAACGGAAATACTCCCCTTACTGCACGTTATCAGTGGGTAACATACAAGAATTCACCAAAGAACGGCGGAAACAATAACAACAACCAGAATCCATGGCAGCCGCAGCAGACAACTCAGACTACAACTCAGGGTTGGCAGCAGCCTGTTACAACTACACAGGCTCAGGTAAATGTCCAGAACAACGGCATGAACAAGAATGCTACAATGGTTTCCGACTTCACAACAGGCAATGCAGGTGACTTCTTCGCATCCGACGGATGGACAAACGGCAAGCCTTTCGACTGCTGGTGGTACAAGCAGAACGCTCAGATCAAGGGCGATCACCTCGAACTCAGCGTTGACCGCAAGTGGACAAATGACTCAAATCCTGACTGGAACCCTGCTTACTCAGGCGGCGAATTCCGTACCAACAATTTCTACCACTACGGTTACTATGAGACTTCCATGAAGGCTATCAAGAATGACGGTGTTGTATCTTCATTCTTCACATACACAGGCCCTTCAGATAATAATCCATGGGACGAGATCGACATCGAGATCCTCGGCAAGGATACAACAAAGGTACAGCTCAACTACTACACAAACGGCGTGGGCAACCACGAGAAGATGATAGACCTGGGCTTTGATTCATCTCAGGAGTATCACAGATACGGCTTTGACTGGCAGCCAAGCTATATCGCATGGTACATTGACGGCAAGGAAGTTTACCGTGCATACGATAACATTCCTAAGACACCCGGAAAGATCATGATGAACGCATGGCCCGGCAAGACTGTTGATGACTGGCTCAAGGCATACAACGGCAAAACTCCTCTTACTGCATACTACCAGTGGGTAACTTACAACAAGCAGTAAGACATTAAAAAGACAACTCCTTATTTACAGTTAATATTCTTCCAAAATGCAGAAAACTCCCGAGTGATCGGGAGTTTTCTGCGTCATCACGCTTTTTTTATAAGTCCCTGCATTGCGGAACGTTTTTTGTATTCCTTTGGTGTGACACCAATGAATTTTCTGAACACTTTAATAAAATAGCTCTGAGAACTGAATCCGAAAAGGTTGCTAATCTCGGTATCGGAATACTCCGAATAAAGCATGAGGTTAGCCGCTTCTTCCGCTTTTTTCCTGTTGACGTACTCCGAGAAGGGCACTCCTGTCTCGGACTTGAACAGCCTTGACAGATAGGCAGGGCTGATGTCGAGGTAGTTCGCCGCATCTTCTATCATGATACGGCTGTGAAGATGTTCGCTTATATAGTCGATAGCCTTTACTATCTGCTTGGAGTAGACACCGCTGTTGAGAACAACTCTCATATGGCGGGTATAGCTTTCTATCATCTCACTGTGTATGGCGTGGACCTGATCCTCTGTGGTACACTCATCCGCCTTCATAATGAATATATCACTGAGGTTGTAAGCCTCTTCGGGAGTCATTCCCCTGTTTATGCAGTAACGGGCAATAAGCGCCGCCGAGACTGCAAAGTGATACTTCAGGTTGCGAAGCGGGTCCTTGCTGAGTATTCCGTAGCCTTCACTGCAAAGCGGTGTGGAAAATATGCGCACAAGCTCGATATTACCTGTGCCTATACTTTCATAAAAGGCAATCTCACGGTCGATGGAGGCGTGTTCAAATACCTCCTCACGCTGGGAAAACAGATGCGACGATATGTATTTCTCTGAACGGTCGCTCATTCAAATCACCTCATAATATCCTCTATGATGGAGATATTTTCTCCACACGGTCTTTATATATATCATCATTATACCATATCCGCCTTGATTTTGCAATAAAAAGTACATGAAACAATTATTTTTGAATTTTTTCAGAAAACGCTTGACAAATCGGAAATTATGTGCTATAATAATCAAGCTGTGAAATATACAGCATATATCGTACTCTAAAGACAGCCGGCAATATCTCTGATATGTAAGTCCTGCCGAGGAATAGCAATAAGTTTATTATGAACTGTTACTGTCCTTTTCTGCGCTGTCGGAAAGGGATTTTTTATTGCTCCCGGATACGATACACATTTTATTCGGAGGTGAAACTATATGCCAAGCAATGCTGTACTCGAAGCTAAAAAGGCTAAGGTTGACCAGCTCACAGAGCTCATCAAGAACTCCGTTTCAGGCGTACTCGTTGATTACAAGGGTATCACTGTTGAGGAGGATACTAAGCTCAGAAAGGAACTCCGTGAAGGCGGCGTTCACTACTTCGTAGAAAAGAACACTCTCCTTCTCCGTGCTTTCCAGAACTGCGGTATCGAAGGCCTTGAGGAATCTCTCAACGGAACAACTGCTATCGCTCTCTCAAACGACGATCAGACTGCTCCTGCAAGAATCCTCGGTAAGTTCGCTGAACAGGCAGGTGACGACAAGTTCAACCTGAAGGCTGGTTACGTTGAGGGCACCGTTTACGATCAGGCAGGTGTTGTAGCACTTTCCAAGATCCCTTCAAAGGATACTCTCCTCGCTCAGCTCGTTGGTTCTCTTCAGGGTCCCCTGCAGAAGCTCGCTGCAACTGTCAAGGCTGTTGCAGACAAGAAGGCAGAAGAAGAGGCTGCTTAATCGCTGCTTAACTGCTTTCAGCGGAGATCTCTCCGCAACAGTGGGATATCCCCACATATCATCGGCGGCATGACCGCCACTATAACATCGCTTAAATGCGAAAATAATTATAAAGGAGATTATTATCATGGCTTCAGAGAAGATCACAAAGTTTATTGAAGATATCAAGACTCTTTCAGTTCTCGAGCTTTCAGAGCTCGTAGACGCAATCCAGGAGGAATTCGGCGTAACAGCTGTAGTTGCTGCTGGTCCTGCTGCAGGCGGCGCTGCTGGCGGCGATGCTGCTGCTAAGACAGAGTTCGACGTAATCCTTGCTTCATTCGGTGACGCTAAGATGGCTGTTATCAAGGTTGCTAAGGAAGTTCTCGGTCTCGGCCTTAAGGAAGCTAAGGAAG
>CADBAC010000191.1:11379-12499 GCA_902792495.1 Ruminococcus flavefaciens
AGTTGAGTCTGCTCCTAAGGCTATCAAGGAAGGCGTTTCAGAGGCTGAGGCTAACGAGCTCAAGGCTAAGTTTGAAGAAGCTGGCGCTACAATCGAGATCAAGTAATTTTAACATTTACTTAACTCATTCAGAACCGTACCTTATTGGTGCGGTTCTTTGTTTATTGTGACTATTTTATTTCTCCGCCATTGTCGTTTCTGTAGACTTTGCTGTTTTTACATTGACTAAAGCACCCGGATATGGTATAATTTACACAACACAAACTTTTTTTTGAGCAAGAGGTGGATAATATGAAAAAGTTTTTTCTGATCCCTTTTATTACCGCAGCTTCAATGCTGCTGACGCCTTTAAACGTATCAGCTGTATCATACAGCTTACCTCAGACAGAATTTACTACAGTTACAGCGATCGATAATGTAAACGCAGAGAGAGTTGCCGCTCTCGTAAACAAAGTCAGGAGAGATAACGGCCTGAGTGAATTAAAAATATTCCCGCTCCTAAGCGAGGCCGCTTCCGTCAGAGCGAGGGAACTTTCTGTCACATTCGCCCATACCCGTCCCGATGGTACACGTTTCCTTACCGTACTTGACGATTACGGTATCCCGTGGGGCTCAATCGCTGAAAATGCCGCTTTCGGTCAGCCTACTCCCGAATCGGCCATAACCAGCTGGCTGAATTCGGAAAATCACCGCAAGAACCTGCTTAACCCAAACTTCAATTACATCGGTGTGGGCGCTTATGAGGTGAACGGCACTTACTACTGGGACCAGATCTTCGTACAGTCCTCGGATCCTGTGAACGGAGCCGCTGTGCCCCGAAATATCGGCGATGCCAATCTTGACGGCAGGCTCGACGGCAACGACGCTACCCTCGTTCTTACCGACTACACCAGAACTTCCGTCGGCAAGACATCTTCTCTGAGCGAACAACAGAGGGGCCATAGCGACATGAACGGCGACAGGAAAATAGACGCTATTGACGCTTCGGCTATCCTTACAGCCTACGTCAAAGCCTCTGTCGGCTAAAATCTGCCGAATATAAAGAACATCCCCGAAGTATTAACCGTGGTACTCATATAGAAGCTTTATATGTATTTATCGGGGGAAACCTTTCTGAGGA
>CADBAC010000192.1 GCA_902792495.1 Ruminococcus flavefaciens
GCCCTGAGAATAAGGGTAAGAATATTGTTGTACTGCTTCCTGATACAGGTGAGCGTTACCTTTCTACACCTATGTTTGAATAATTAAGTATACCCCTGATAAGGAGTGCATCTATATGCAACTCCATATCAGGGGTATTTTTTATACTCCGTATTTTTTCTTTATGCGGCCCAGTTTTTTGCCGAAAGACGGCGCAAGGGCAAACAGAAATATTACATTTGAACAAGCGTAGGAAAGTGTATAGGGCAGGGCAGTTATAAGTGCGCCTTTGTAGAGAGTGAAGTTGAATTTTTCAGCGTACCACATAACAGTCCAGATGTCCATTATCATAGAATAGGCAACTCCCGAAACTGCACCATATATCAGCAAAAGCCATCTGTTTCTTTTCAGCGGTTCTGCCAGTATGCCTGCGATGAAGCCGATCATTCCCCAGGCAAGCATCTGAAACGCAGTCCAGGGGCCTTGGCCGAAGTAGAAATTTGAAAGCACTGCCGAAAGTGCTCCTACAAGGAATCCTGCTTCTCCTCCTAAATAGAGAGCAGTAATGATAGTAAGTGCCGCTATAGGTTTGAGGAAGGGAATGAATCTTCCTGCGAAACACAGCGCAGTCATAACTGCAACGATAACAAGTCTCCGTGAACCTGTGCTTTTTCGTTCAAATCCCGAAGCGAACAGAAGAAGCGCAAAAAATGCCACAGCAAGAGAGATGATGATATGTTTCTTACGGTCGAATACGACTGCTCCCCACAGAACGATCAGCGGTATAACTACAAACGGAACGACGAATCTGATAAAACTCCGTACTTTCGGACTCTGTATCAATATCATTTCAGTCCGTCCTTTCTGCCGTTAAGCCTGCATATTTCTTCGGCCTGACTGACGGTAACGATTTTATCGTAAATTCCACGGGTCATTCGGCTGACAGCAGTTGTGTAGAAGCTGTTCTCAGCGAAAAATTCATCAGGAGTTCCTACAGAAACGATGTGTCCGTCGAAGAACATTCCGCATCTGTCAGAGCATTCAGCAGCGAATTCGATATCATGTGTAACGATGACGATAGTGACACCGCTATCTTTCAGTTGATGCAGAATCTTGCATATTTTATGTTTGTATAAAGCGTCAAGTCCTTTTGTAGGTTCATCCATCAGCAGAATTTTTGGGTTTGCAGCAAGAACTCTCGCAAGGGCGGCAAGCTGTTGTTCGCCTCCCGAGAGATCATAGGGATGCTTGTCGAGAAGATTGGAAATATCAAAGGGAAGTGAAGATATATCGGCATTTGCAAGCTTTAGTTCTTCACGGACAGAGTCGCACATGAAAACTGTCTGAACATCCTGAGGAAGCATAGCAAGGCAGTCTTTGTAAAGAGTGCGGTTCTTGTACTCTTTGAGCTTTTTGCCGAAAACCTTAATAGTACCGCAGTAAGGCTTTACCAGTGCAGAAGCACATTTGAGCGAGGTTGTTTTGCCGCATCCGTTTCCGCCGACTATGGTGAAAATTTCTCCCTGTCTGACTTTAAGTTCAAGGTCTTTGAGAATATCCTTAGAATCACGGGAGTAGCGGAATCTCACATTTTTCATTTCGAGAGCATAACTGTCAGATTTGAACTCCTTCTTTTGTGACGGCAGAGATCTGATTTCCGTTCTGAAGTTTTTTTCAATAAAGTTCCATCCCTGACGTACAGTTAAGGGGCATTCTTCGCTTTCATTTCCGAGCGTGCGGTAAATTCTTGCGGCGGACGGCATGAACCTGAGAAGATCATTGTTCATATTCATAATAACTTCCGATGGGGGAGCATTGAAAATAATTCGCCCGTTTTCCATAACAATAAGCCTGTCACAGACGGGGACTATCTCCTCAAGTCGGTGTTCGGCAATGATAACAGTCATGGATAGTTCCTGATTAAGCCGTTTTATGGCAGTAATAAAATCAGAAGCTGCGATCGGATCAAGCTGAGCGGTAGGTTCGTCCAGGATTATGACTTCAGGGTCCATTACCAACACCGAAGCAAGATTAAGAAGCTGTTTCTGTCCGCCTGACAAGCTGTGAGTATCTCTGTCATACCATTCACCGATACCGAAAAAACTTGCGGTCTCGGCAGTTCTGCGAGCGATATCTTCACGGGGCATTCCAAGATTTTCGGGACCGAATGCGAGCTCGTGCCATACTTTGTCGGTCACTATCTGCTGTTCGGGAGCCTGCATAACATAACCGATTGACGCAGAAGAAGCCCTGCGGTCGATGGTCGAGATAGATTCACCTTTGAATCTTATGTCGCCCGATACGCTGCCCAAAGGAGTAAGTTCGGGTTTCAGCATTCGCAGAAGTGTAGATTTACCGCTTCCCGTAGATCCGCACAGAACGACGAATTCGCCTTTTTCTATGGTGAGATCAACGTTATGCAGCGTATTTTCAGTGCATTCGGGATAGGCAAAATTCAGTCCTTTGACATCAAATAATTCCATCTCAGCTTCACCTCCGTTTCGATTAATAATGGCATAAAAACAAGCAGGGCGTATGCAGCTGAACCGACGATCCCCATGAAGCCGAATTCGGACGATATAAGCCGTGGATAAAAATTGAAGGATATCTTTCCTGCTGCAACAGCGGCTGCACATAAAGCTGTCAGCACAAGTGAAGCCGCAAGAACAGCGCCGTCACTGAAAGTAAAGCCGAATCTGGTCATCTGTGTTCTTCTTCCCGTGCCGTAACCACGGGCTTCCATGCTGTCAGCGGTAATGATCCCGTTTTCAAGCCCCCACGTGGAAACGATAGAAAAAACTCTTATATGTCCCTTTATATCGTCAATGAAATTGTCATCCTTGTAAAGTCCGAGCACTTTCTGAGTGTCGTTGACCTTTTGTCCCTGCTTGCTGAAAAGAGGAACGAATCGAATGGCCATTGACAGTATCATTGACAGCTTCGGCGATAGTCTTCCTGTGACATACAGCAGTTTTTCGCTGGTCATTATCTGAGTGAAAGAGCGCAGAAGATAGAGAACTCCAACTATCATTGCAGAAGAATTAATGCCGTAAAGGAGCGATTCAAGAGTTACGGGATTGTTGTTCATTACAAAGAGAACTGTTGCGCCGTTGTGAGATACGATCGGATTTGCAATTGACAGGATAAGAAACAGCACAAGAAAGAATAAGTGCGATCGTAAATGACCGTTCTTATTTCTTATTAAGTAAAACAGCACTGCACCTGTCAGCGTCAGGATGGTTATAACAGGATGATTGCAGAACATTGCAATAGCCGAAACCGACAGAAACCAGACTGTTATAACGGCGGGGTTAAGGCTGGAAAAGCTGAGTATAAGCAGATCGATATAGATCAGGCAATGGACTATGCTTTGGATTTGAAGAACTTTCACAAAGAAAGTCATGACTGCCTTATCGTTCCTATTCTTGTAGCTACTGAGGCGGACACTTCTTCAAGTGTAATTCAGCTATCTGTCTACGACGATAGAGTTATAAATCCTTTGGTAACAGGCGGGGATAAACTGTCTTCATTAATATCAATGGTGATATCCAAGTATCCCAATGAGAAGCCGATTAGTGATAAGTGGATCATAAGCCGATATGCACCCACACCTACTATTATTGAAGCTGCCAGAACATTGTATGTAAGCCACACGGTTGAAGCTATTACAAGACACGAGATAGATAATGTCTATACTGATAAAACCATCGAATATATACTCGAAGTCATTCAAAACAGTAAGAAGAACAGGCAAAAGAGTATATGCTTTGTAACTGGTGTTCCTGGTGCAGGAAAAACACTGGTTGGTTTGGATGTGGCAATCAGACAGACTTTCCAAGGAAAAGATGAACCGCAAAAGGGTGAACTGGCCGTATATCTTTCCGGAAATGGACCTTTGGTAGCAGTGCTTATTGAGGCTCTCGCCAGGGATAACTATGAGAAATGCAAAGCAAACGGAAAATCAAAGAAACTATCCGATTCAAGACGTGAAGTTGGAGAGTTCATTCAGATAATTCACAGGTACAGAGATGTAATGGTCGGAAAGATTAAGAATCCGGTTGAAAACGGAATTCTTGAGATTGATCCCGAAAAAGCAATTCGAGAAAAAGACAAAGCCGGATATGCTGAGGTTGAGCATGTTGCTATTTTCGATGAG
>CADBAC010000193.1 GCA_902792495.1 Ruminococcus flavefaciens
ATACTTGTCCTGACAGCGAAATACTGCGTCAGAAAGTCTTGAAATACGACAGTATTCCTGCGGCTTTCTTCCTTGTCTTTCACTGTCAGTCCTTCGTAATAATTCTTCAAGAGTTAATTGGCGGAGCAATAGCCACACTACAGGAGATGGTAAAATGAAGGATTGGAAGGACGGTTTCCTGCATACTGCCGCACTATTCATGTCGTCAGTCATAATTGCGGGATCCGGGGCTTTTGCTGTGCCCTCGCTTGAAGCGGAAGCAGCAGTCATGCAGAATCAGGACGGGGTATACCTCAATGAAGCACTGAGCCGTGCAGGGGGCGGCAGTTTCATCGAAAGCCGTGAGCAGTGGGCCATGACTCTCGACAAATATTCCATTACAGACTATTATCTGGGAACTCCTTTCTCTGACTGGGCTTATGCCGCTTCGCCCTACGGCGATAAATGGCAGTTCGATGAGGGCTACGGCTGGATAATGGATCAGTACGGCGGAGACGAGACCAACGGTTCTATGAACTGTACAGGCTTTCTCTGGCATATACTCTCAAAGAGTATTTCCGAAAATTCGGGAGTCTCCATGGAGGAAGCCGCAAAGGGAGTGCCTATACTCAACCACTTCAACGAACAGGGCTTTTCCTACAGTTCATGGACAGGCGGCGGAAACAGATGGTTCGACTTCATCAAAGAGAATAACGTCCATTACTACGAATTCAACACCAAAGCAGAAATGCTGCGAAGCGGAGTTCTTCAGAAAGGCGACATAATCTGGTGCGTTGACCGAGACTGCGGCACACTGATGAACGGCCTGAAAACTCCCAGCGACGATCACCATGTCGGCATTTACATGGGCGACGGAGACGAAGACCTGTGGTGGCAGTCAGGACCGATATACGGAAACGGTGACAAGAGAGAACAGCAGAACAGCATAAATCCCGTATACGGATGCGCTGTCAGCAATACATACATCGTCCTCCCCTGGTCCGGAAGCGGCGAAACTCCCGTAAATCCAAGGATCCAGCCGTATATGTACAACTCCGACGGCTGGTACATGGGCGAGGCTATCAACATGGCAAGCCTTAATACCTGCAGCGGCGACCTTGCAAAGTGGCAGAGTTTCATTGACGAGTACACCACCAACGATTACTACAAAGGCACACCGTACATCGACTGGGTGTACGCTTCTTCTCCGAGAGGCGACAAATGGCAGATGAACGAATGGTCGGTAAGCGAAATGCTGAAAGTGGGCGGCACTTACGAAGACGGCGGACTTAACTGCATGGGCTTCGTATGGCACGCCATAGCCAAGGGACTTTCCGTTGAAAGCGGACTTGATATCTCCGTTACAGGTCAGTATGTGCCTTTCAGCAGTTACTTCAACGGTCTGGGACTTTCACGCAAATGCTGGTCAACAGCAAGCGGAAACGGCGGCTGGACGGTATTCGTGGATTACTACGATCTCCACTACTATGAATTCCCCACAAAGCAGGAAATGCTAAGCAGCGGAGTGCTTCAGAAAGGCGATATCATCTGGTGCGTTGACGGAAGCGTAGGTCTCGGCATGGCAGGACTGCGAACCATCGCTGATAACCATCATATCGGCATCTACACAGGCGACGGCACAAGCGACAGCTGGTGGCAGTCAGGCCCTGTAAAAGCTGACGGTGACCTTGTGAATGTAGGAACTGATGTGTGTCCTATTTACGGTGCGGCATCAAAGAATACCTATGTTGTTATACCGTGGGCCAAGAAAGCCGAAAACGTGACAACTACTACGACCTCAACGACAACTACTGCCACAACAACTACTTCTTCTGTGACCACAACTTCAGCAACAGCAGCCACATCATCAACAGCTGAAACAACTTCCGTTTCATCAACGGCCGAGAGTACAGCTGCATCCGAAACTGCAGCGACTTCCGTTACAACAGTTTCCGAGACAACGACTGCACAGCCCGCCGAAACTACAACCGCAGCAACTACTTCGGAAGTGCCTGTGCAGACTGATCCGAATGTGGTGCTGAAAAGCGATGCAGGTGAGAAAATATTCATCAGCGGAGTTAAGGCTGAGGAACTTGTGGAATCAGCAAAACTTGTTGACGATAACGGTTTCGTATCCGAATTCACTCCCGAAGAACTTTCATTCGGCCGAGACAAGACTACTCCCGATATCCACTTTGAGAAGGACGGCGAAGTGTTCAAGTGCCTCATCGACATCTACTACGGTGATATACTTTTGGGTTCGCCCGAAATAGCCCGTGTGCTGAAAGGCGATGTGAATATGGACGGCATCATCAACGCCGTTGACGCTTCTGCTGCACTGACTTACTACGCTAAGATCTCCGCCGATCAGATATACTATCTGTCCACAGGAGACGATAAGCTTATTTCCGAAATAAAGGAGAGCACGAGGGCAAACCATAGCAGCAAGTTCATGATGGTCAACAGGCATGCGAGCTATCTTCTCATTAGCATAGTCAGTCTTGATGTTCGCAAAGAACCAAGAATCGTTGGTATTGAAACTTCGCTCCACTTCGCCAAGAGTCTCGCTGTAACGCCAAGAAGCAATACCACCACCGCCTGGCTCGTGAGCGATAACCAAAGCGATACGCTCGTCGAATGCTCCACAATACAAAGCACACTTACCTGCCCAAGAGCATCCTGATATAGCCAAATGCTTCGTGTCAATCTTAGATTTGCTTGGACCTAACTGCTGCAAACCATCGATGATGCGTGACACACACCATCCCCAGAAGCAATATGAGCCGTTAGCCTCAAGTTCTGGATACAATTTGTTGATAGGCTCTGTTCCACGCTTCTGAGTATGCTGAGTTACAGCAAATACATCGATATTGATGATAGCACATCCACGACCTGTGAAAAAGCGAGTAGGCAATGTGTTCGATACTCCGAGTAATGCTGGGCAAGGATATTTTGCCTCCTTCGGATACTGAATCTGAGCAGTCAGCAATAGTTCCTGACCATTGTGCTTCACCGTCACCTTCAGTTGCTTACGTTCACCGATGGTCTCGTCAGGAGCTCCACCGCCAAAACCGCCAAAGCCTCCGAAACCACCTCCGAAGCCACCAAAGCCACCTCCTGGACGATTACCGCCAGCTGGTGCTGGAGCCTGATCTTCAATAACAGCCTTCAAGTTGCCTGCTTCCAATACAGGACGCATTCCGATTTCATACTGCTGGAACAACTGAGAAATCTCATAGCGGTGCTGTTCCCAGTCCTTGAAGTCTGTCGAACGTTTACCATTCTGGAACTTGAATGGATCGGGCAGTTTCTCAATCAAAGGGAGCTGATCTGGCTTGACAACTGGCTTCATCTTGAATTCTTTTCCCGAATATTCCTTCTCATAACAATAAGGAATTTGTGCCTGAGCTAACAGAACACTTGCAAACATTGTTGCTAAAAAAATAGTTCTTTTCATAAGGGTATTAATTGTTAGACGTGCAAAGGTAATAAATTATTCATAATTGTTAGTAGATAATTCATAATTATTTGTAACTTTGCACCATAAATTAATAAAAATATGAGAAAAACGACCTTTGCAATCAGCATCGCAGCAATTTGTCTGCTCACCAACTGTACCGGAAACAATACCACAAAAACCAATCAAGATTCAATCGTCAATAACTCGATATCAAAAAACACGGTGAACAAGATGACGGAATACAATCTTGAAGGTGAGGTTGTGGTTGATGGTGATAAGTACACCTACGAGTTTGCATTCAACAATGATACGAAATTGCCTATTGTCACCACAGCCGAAGGCTACAAGTACAATGACAATTCCGTGAAACTCTATATCAACCGTGGTCAGGAAATAGTGTATGAACACACATTCACTAAGGAATCCTTTGCCAACTTAATACCAGCAGCCGACTATCAACGTTCGGTTCTTGCCGGCTTCAACTTCAACTACATGCAGCAGGACAAACACGACCGTTTCTATTTCATCGCTGTCGTGGGTGACCCGGACGAAACTTCTGATATCAGCTATTCTGTAGGTATAGCTATCGATAAGAATGGAGGAGTTGCAACATCCATCGTTGAGACAATCGAAACAGAACCGATTAACGACAACTTGAACCAAGACCCTGATGAGTTCGATGC
>CADBAC010000194.1:0-6556 GCA_902792495.1 Ruminococcus flavefaciens
CCTGCCATTTTCAGAGGTGCGGCAGACAGTATGTACTTCCCGTCCTCTGCTGATGAAAGGTCGAGGCTTTCGATTATGAGTATCTCAGCACCGAGAAGTATGCGGTGAACCTGCGGTCCCGTTTCCTTTGTGCCCACGGTCATTCCCTCAACGCCGAGAGTGAGAAGCCCTCCCTCAGCGAAAACTTCCGCAGACTGTGGAGTTATGGTGATATCGCCTTTTATGAGAAGCCGCTCAGGGGAAAGCGCCATGAACTCTTTTGCTTTTTCGGCGGTTATCTCTCCCTCAGCCGAAACCACAAGGCATTCCCCGACTGCACGGGACAATTCCACCTGTGAGACATCCTTTTCCCCTTCAAGAAAATGGAGAGGAGCGTCAAGATGTGTTCCCGAATGACTTCCCAGAAAAAGCTCCGAGACCTGACAGATATCGGGAACTTCCTTATCGTAGCCCATCATATGCCTGTATGACGGCACAGGGTCGCCCGGGTATACTTTTGCAGAAAAAAGCTCTCTTGTTATGTCGGTTATCTTCATATCATCACTCCTTGTATTTTTTCGGAATAAAGCCATATAATACCTCTGAAAGAAGGTATCGCCATGAAAAAGATCTTCAGATTCATACTCCTGCTTGCGGCTGTCAATATGATAGGACGATACAGTCAGCAGGAAGTATCGCTCCCTACATTATCCGAAGCCGTTGAGTACGCAGTAACAGTGGCGGAAGAAATAAGGGATTTGTTACAGCCTTATTATACCATAGAAAATACAGAGCCGCAATAGAAAAACTAAAGGGACGCCTTTTACAGCGTCCCCATACAAATCAAATTATATTATTTTTTCGGAGGATTCCCTGCACTGTGGCATTGTCCGTGCATTGCACAATTCTGACAGCCGTGACCGCAGGATGATCTTCCCGCTTTTTTATCTTTGACCATGCTTACGATAATGAGTGCTACTGCCAATATGAGAACGAAAAGTACGATCATCCATGACTGCATATTTATCACTCCTTTTTCGTATTACTTAGTTACCTTTACCTCGTGTGTGAGCTTTGTAGCTTCCTTGTATGGTCTTACAAGGAGGTAGATAGCACCTGCGATAAGTGCAAATGCGAGAATTGCACCAACTACGCCGAGACCTGAAGCATTTCCGCTGAAAAGTGTTCCAAGCTGATAGATAACGAATGCTACCAGATAAGCAAATCCGCACTGATAACCGATAGCGAACCATGTCCACTTAGGATTGTTCATCTCACGCTTGATAGCACCGATAGCTGCGAAGCAAGGTGCGCAGAGGAGGTTGAATGCCAAGAAGCTGTAACCTGCAACCTTTGTGAATGCTGCTGCAAGTGCTGTGTATGCTGAAACTTCGCCTGCGCCGTAGAGGATACCCATTGTACCAACAATATTCTCCTTAGCAACGAGACCTGTAACAGAAGCAACAGCTGCCTGCCAGTTGCCCCAGCCGAGAGGTACGAATATCCAGGCGATAGCCCTACCTACTGCTGCAAGGATAGAACTGTCGAGTTCGTCTTCTTCAAGCATTCTGAATGTTCCGTCTACTGTACCGAAGAATGAGAGGAACCATACAACGATAGTTGAAAGAAGGATGATAGTGCCTGCCTTCTTGATGAATGACCAGCCACGCTCCCACATTGAACGGAGAACATTGCCGATAGTAGGCATATGGTATGCAGGAAGCTCCATAACGAAAGGAGCGGGATCGCCTGCGAACATCTTTGTCTTCTTGAGGATGATACCTGAGATGATGATAGCTGCCATACCAAGGAAGTAAGCTGATACAGCTACCCATGCAGAACCGCCGAAGATAGCGCCTGCGATCATTGCGATGAAAGGTGTCTTTGCACCGCATGGGATGAATGTTGTAGTCATGATAGTCATACGGCGGTCACGTTCATTTTCAATGGTACGTGAAGCCATAACGCCGGGGATACCGCATCCTGTACCGATGAGGATCGGGATGAATGACTTACCTGAGAGACCGAATCTGCGGAAAATTCTGTCCAGTACGAAAGCAACACGAGCCATGTAGCCGCAGCTTTCGATGAATGCGAGAAGGAAGAAAAGAACCAGCATCTGTGGTACGAATCCGAGAACAGCACCAACACCTGCTACGATACCGTCGATGATAAGGCCGTGCAGCCAGTCAGGGCAGTTGTCGCCGAGAAGCTTCTCGACAAGCACAGGAACGCCGGGAACCCATGTACCGTAGTTTGCAGGATCAACTCCGCCCTCGTACTTTTTGAACATTGCGATAGAATCGTTTACGTCTGCGATAGTTGCGGTTTCATCTGAAACTTCAAGAGTTTCCTCATCTTCAAGTTCATATGGGATCTCCTGATTTTCGTCTGTGTAGTTAGCGATAAGAGCCTTCAGCTCTGTCTCGGCAGCTGCTGCATCGAAGTCTTCAGCTTCTGTGTCCATAGCTTCTTCAGCAGCTGAGATATCGTATCCGTCAGCATCAGCCTGTGCAAGGAAGCCTGCGAGGATAGAATCTGTATCGCCGTATTCTTCTTCGGCTTCTTCGGTCTGTGAAGAGCCGTTTCCGAATAAGTGCCAGCCGTCACCGAAAAGTCCGTCGTTAGCCCAGTCTGTTGCAGCTGCACCGACTGTTACCATTGATATGTAGTAAACCAGGAACATTACAACTGCAAAGATAGGAAGACCTAACCAGCGGTTAGTAACGATCTTGTCGATCTTGTCGGAAGTTGTGAGTCCGCCCTTGTTCTTCTTTTTCAGGCACTTGCCGATAATGGATGAGATGTAGTTGTATCTCTCATTAGTGATGATGGACTCTGCATCGTCGTCCATTTCCTTTTCAACAGCCTTGATATCGCTTTCAATGTGATTTTTTGTATCTTCGCTGAGGCTGAGCTGCTCCAGTACCTTCTCGTCACGCTCGAACAGCTTTACAGCATACCAGCGCTGCTGCTCCTCGGGCATATCGTGTACTGCCGCTTCTTCGATATGAGCGATAGCGTGTTCAACAGGGCCTGAGAAAGCGTGCTGAGGAACTGTCTTTACGCCGCCCTTTACAGCAGCGATAGCAGCATCGGCAGCTTCCATGATACCGTCGCCCTTGAGAGCGGATATCTCAACGATCTTGCAGCCTAAAGCCTTTGCAAGTTCGCTTGTGTTGATCTTGTCGCCGTTCTTGTTTACAACGTCCATCATGTTTACAGCACATACGACCGGGATGCCCAGTTCTGTGAGCTGAGTTGTCAGGTACAGGTTTCTTTCAAGGTTTGTACCGTCGATGATGTTGAGGATCGCATCGGGACGCTCGGTGATGAGGTAATTTCTCGCAACGACTTCCTCAAGGGTATATGGGGAAAGCGAATAGATACCCGGAAGGTCGGTGATCGTAACGTCATCATGCTTCTTCAGCTTACCTTCTTTTTTCTCGACAGTAACGCCCGGCCAGTTACCTACGAACTGGTTTGAGCCTGTCAGTGCATTGAACAGAGTAGTTTTGCCGCAGTTGGGGTTACCTGCAAGCGCAATTCTGATACTCATTGTCTTTTCTCTCCTTCTGTCAGGATAAACTAACATTTGTACATTTTAAACCGCAGGCTCCTGACTTTTCGTACCTGCGGAATTTTCGTGGTTTTTTACAGTACCTCAACCATTTCGGCATCAGCCTTACGGATAGAGAGCTCATATCCTCTGACAGTGACCTCGATAGGATCGCCGAGAGGTGCGACTTTGCGGACAGTGACCTTAACGCCCTTGGTAAGTCCCATATCCATGATACGGCGTTTTACTGCGCCTTCACCTGTGAGCTTCTTTACTGTAACGGTATCGCCTATTTTTACTTCTCTGAGATTCATGCATATTCCTCCTTTACACCATGATCTTCTGCGCCAGTTCACGGCTGATAGCAACTCTTGCGTCCTTGACATTGACTATGAGATTGCCGTCAACGGTGTTGACAACGGTAACTTCTCCCCCTGCAGCAAAGCCGAGGTTTTCGAGGTGCTTCTTGACCTCGGGAGTGCCCCCGAGTCTCCGGATCGTATATGTTGTTCCGACATCTGCAAATGCAAGCGGCATAAATATCCCCCTTTCACGGGAAAGTTTTACAGGGTTAGACAATTTTAAGATGTCAAACACATTTATGTACCGCAAGTCATTTTTGTTGGAACGCTTATAATGTTAGACTATTCTAACGAAATTACTGTAAAATCTGACAACGTTCATCATATTGTTTTTATCATAACACGAATATTATTTTCGCTTTCATGTTATAATATATACCGCAAACAAAGTACCGACCTGTAAAATTCACCAAATCCGAACATGAAAATTCTATTAGTTCCACAAAGCCTATCCCCGTTCTCTCGATTGACATATTCCGCCAATCGTGGTAAAATATATTTATCTGTACTGCGGCATGGACTTGTCTCTGTCACCGCCGCACAAAATCCCTATCAGGAGGCAAACAACGTGAACGTAAAAAAATATATCGCCGCTGCTATGGCGCTTTCCTCTGTCATTTCAGCATTCGGCTGCGCACAGGAACAGCCTGTGGAGGAGCCATCCGAGCCTGTCAGCATCAACACCGACATTGACCCTCACAGCATAGTTTTTGACTGGCAGTCCCTTTATGAAGACAAGCTGAATCAGTTCAAGTCTTCCGACGCATATTCAGAGAAGTCACGCTTCGATATCCGTGACCTCAACTCAGACGGCATCCCCGAGCTTATAATCTCCCCGAACGACGAACCTAAGACCGTTTGTCAGATATTCACCTACACCGACGGAATGGAACAGCTTGAAGACCTCGGTGCTTCGGGTCAGTTCAGGATAATCCCGTCTATGAACAGTTTCGGCTACGAATACACAGGCGACGGTTTCACTTTCGGTGAATACTGCACTATCGAAGACGGCAAGCTCAAACCATCTGTCACCTACTACAACAATGCCGCTTCCGCTTCAGCAGGCGCTGTTATAAAGTACGAGATAAACAGCGAGGAGACTTCCCTTGTTGAGTACGAACACGCTCTCAAGGACTACACATCCGCTGCTTCTCTCTGCATCGGCAGAAAGTATACATTCGGCAAGGACTCTATAGATTACGCTATACACTGCTCTGAAAGCTGGGGCGCAGTTCTTTCCGACGCTCAGAAGTCCATCTACAAGAACCTTCTCAACGACATCCTCAAGAATTCTCCCGAGAACGATGCCGCATTCGAGCTTTGCGACCTGGACGGCAACAAGGTCCCCGAACTTGTGCTTTCAACAGGCATTGCCGAAGATTCCGACTGTAGAGTCTACTATCTCAATGAAGCCGCTATCGCCGACCTCGGCAACGGATGCGGAAAAAACGGTTTCTTCTGCTTCGATATGAAAAACAAGGTATTCTTCAGCGAGGGCGGCGCAGAATTGCAGTGCTGGAGCCTGACTGAATCCGACCTCAGCGGCTACAAGAAGTCCGAAAGCTACATGGAGTGCGGCAGAAAATATCTGCTCACAGGCGACGGCATAAACGCTGCTTTCCTCTGATATGGCTAAATCAAAATACATCTACACCTGCAATCAGTGCGGTTACGAAAGTTCAAAATGGAACGGAAAATGCCCTTCCTGCGGTGCATGGAACAGCTTTGAGGAGGATGTGGCCGATATCAGCCCGTCTGCTTCACGTTCATCTTCTTCCCGTCAGACCGCCGACCTGTCCGAAAGCATACTCGAACTTGCTGATATCGGCACAGACGATGATGTGCGCTATGACACGGGTATCGGCGAACTGAACCGTGTACTGGGCGGAGGCCTCGTTAAGGGTTCACTGGTTCTCCTCGGAGGCGAACCGGGTATCGGTAAGAGTACGATCCTCCTTCAGATATGCCAGTATCTTGGTGAAGACCACTCCATCCTCTACGTTTCGGGAGAGGAATCCGCAAGGCAGATAAAGCTTCGTGCCGCCCGTCTTGGAGTTGATACCGAAAATCTCTACCTGCTGACTTCGACAGACGCAGAAGCTATCGCAGATACCATTGCTTCATCCGCACCTGATATCGCTATAATCGACTCCATTCAGACCATGAGCATCAGCAGGATATCCTCAAGCCCTGCAAGTCTCACTCAGGTTCGTGAGTGCACCAATCTTTTCATGCACACCGCTAAGGACAGAGAGATCCCTATTATAATTGTGGGCCATGTAAACAAGGACGGCGCTATCGCAGGTCCGAAAGTAATGGAACACATCGTTGACGCTGTTCTCTACTTCGAGGGTGAACGTCATCAGAGCTATCGTCTTCTCCGTGCGGTGAAGAACCGTTTCGGCTCGACCAATGAGATCGGCGTTTTCGAGATGATAGACAAGGGACTCCGTGAAGTTGCCAATCCATCGCAGATGCTTCTTTCAGGCCGTCCGCATAATGTTTCGGGATGCTGTGTTGCCTGCGTTATGGAGGGAAGCCGTCCCATTCTGGCAGAAGTTCAGGCGCTTGCCGCCAAGACCAGCTACTCCGCTCCGAGACGAATGGTCACAGGCTTCGATTTCAACAGGCTGAATATAATAATCGCAGTCCTCGA
>CADBAC010000194.1:6589-8504 GCA_902792495.1 Ruminococcus flavefaciens
AATATTGTAGGCGGCTTCAAACTGGATGAACCCGCAGGCGATCTCCCTGTTGCTCTTGCCCTCTACTCGGGTATTATGGATAAGCAGATAGACGAAGAACTCATCGCTTTCGGCGAGATCGGTCTGGGCGGCGAGATACGCTCGGTTTCCCACATCACTCAGCGTATCCGTGAAGCCGAGAGAATGGGATTCAAGACCTGCATAATCCCCAAGCAGTCAGCTTCCTCCATAGATCCGAAAGAATACGACATCGAAATAATCCCCGTATCAACTCTGAAACAGGCTTTTTCAGTCATAAAATAATGCGGAGCCGCAAAGATCCCGCAAATGAAAAATATTTCAAAAACCCCTTGACATTTCCGGTACTATATGTTATAATGTATGTACCTCATTAGGGGTTTATTTTTTTGCCCCGTCTGAGGGAGGCAAACAACCTACCTTCGGTAACGGAGGAAGTATTAATTCAGGAGGTGCCGATATGAGAGTAAAGGTTACTTTAGCTTGTACAGAGTGCAAGCAGCGCAACTATGTTTCTAAGAAGAACAAGAAGAATGACCCTGACAGAATCGAAATGATGAAGCATTGCAAATTCTGCCGCAAGCATACTCTTCACAAGGAAACAAAGTGATCGGAAGGAGTATTTTTCATGGCTAAAAACAAGAAGAAAAAACCGACTTCCGAAAAGTCCGAAAAAGAAACCAAAAAGGTCGCTCTGGACAAGGCTGAAGATGTCGTTGACGACATAAAGGAAGCTAAAAAGTCCAAGAAGGAAGAATCAGCTGTTTCTGAATCCAAGGAAAGCAAAAGCTCCAAGAAGGATAAGGATACAGAAAAGAAGGAGCCCAATAAGCTCGCTAAATGGTTCAAAGACCTAAGGATCGAATTCAAAAAAGTGGTTTGGCCTTCTAAGGAGACAGTTATCACCAACACTTCAGTTGTTGTTGGCGTTATCGCTCTGTCTGCTATTCTTGTAGGTCTGCTCGATGAGGGTTTCCTTGCCCTTATGCGTCTTATCTACCGCTAAACCAAGGGAAATTCTGAGGAGGATCAGTTAATGTCAGAAGCAGCTAAGTGGTATGTTGTCCACACATATTCAGGCTACGAAAATAAAGTTGCCAAGGATATTGAAAAAACGGTTGAAAACCGTAAGCTTCATGAGCTTATCCAGGAGGTCAGAGTCCCTACCGAAACAGTGACTGAGATCACCGACGGTAAAACCAAGGAAGTAGAGCGTAAGACCTATCCCGGTTACGTTCTTATCAAAATGGTCGTTAACGACGACACATGGTATCTCGTAAGAAATACCAGAGGCTGTACAGGATTTGTAGGCCCTGCTTCAGAACCTACTCCCCTCTCCGAAGCTGAAGTTAAACAGCTCTTCGGTGTGGACGTTTCTTCTGTCGAGGTCAACTTCAAGGTCGGCGACAGAGTTCAGATCTCAGGTACAGCTATGGACGGCTTTATCGGAGTCGTTCAGAATATCAATCTCGAAGATCGCAGCGTAGACCTTCTCGTTTCTATGTTCGGTCGAGAGACCCCCACTACCCTGCCTATCAGACAGGTTATCTTAGTGGAGGATTGATGCTGAGGGGTCTCCCCAAAGCTTTTATCAGGTCAAAAAGAGAACCGATGAGTTCTCAGTGGGAGGGATAAAATACATATTATCCCGCCGTTTACCACATTTATGGAGGTGCGAATTAAATGGCACAGAAAGTAGTTGGCTACATTAAGCTTCAGATCGCAGCAGGAAAGGCTACTCCTGCACCGCCTGTTGGTCCTGCACTCGGTCAGCACGGCGTAAATATCATGGCATTTACAAAGGAATTCAATGAGAGAACAAAGAACGACGCAGGTATGATCATCCCTGTTGTTATCACTGTTTACGCAGACCGTTCATTCTCATTCATCACTAAGA
>CADBAC010000195.1 GCA_902792495.1 Ruminococcus flavefaciens
CGGGGGAAACCTTTCTGAGGAAAGGTTCCTCTGACGGAGGCGGTACCCTCTGTCAGCTTCGCTGACATCTCCCTACCCCGTAGGGAGTCTGCCCCCGTATCCCCTTCCAAAGACTTTTAATAGAATTTTTCCCCTGATAGGGCGCTCCACGAAAAATGTGAAAACCAGAAGTATTTCTGGGAGCGCCCTATCAGGGGAAAAATTAATAGTCTTGGGAAACAGATTCGAGAAGAATTTTCTTCAAAATGTCTACCTCAATAATACGTATAAACTGCTATATGAGTACCACGGTTATGTGTGCCATTTTTTGATCTATTCAATCTGCCTCTCTGTTGTTGCTATTTTCTCGCATATGTGTTATAATAAAGGCAATACCGCACACACGAATCGACTAAAGGAGAAATATATGAAACTTCTTGCTATAGACGGAAACAGCATTCTCAACCGTGCATTCTACGGAATAAAGCTGCTTTCAAACAAAAACGGAGTATTCACCAATGCCATTTCGGGCTTTATGAATATATACCTCAAGCACATCAACAACATTGCGCCCGATGCAGTTGCAGTTGCATTCGATCTGCGCTCCCCTACTTTCCGCCATAAGAAAGTTGCTTCATACAAGGCAAACCGCAAAGGTATGCCCGAGGAACTTGCCCAGCAGCTTCCCCTCGTAAAAGAACTGCTTACCCTTATGGGCATAAAGATAGTGGAATGTGAAGGCTTTGAGGCTGACGATATCCTCGGTACTCTCTCAAAGGCCTGTTCGGATAATAATGATCAGTGCTACGTCCTCACAGGCGACCGTGACTCTCTCCAGCTTATCGATGACAATGTTACGGTAGTCCTCGCCAAGACAAAGGAGGATATCTTCTACACTCCCGACCGCTTCATGGAGGACTACGGATTCGAGCCGATAAAGCTTATCGACCTGAAAGCGCTGATGGGCGACAGTTCCGATAATATCAGCGGTGTGGCAGGCATAGGCGAAAAGACAGCCTCGACCCTTATCAAGGAGTACGGCACTATCGAGAATCTCTACGAAAAGTATGAGGATTCCGGCCTTACCAAGGGTGTCAAGACCAAGCTTGCAAACGGCGCAGAATCTGCAAAGGAAAGCAAATGGCTGGCGACGATAATCCGTAACGCTCCCGTTGACACCGATATACAGCACTATGTTCCCTCCGCTCCCGACAGCGCAGGTATCAGCCGTCTGCTGACCGAACTGGAGATGTTCAGACTTCTGGAAAAGCTGGGGATAAGCGTATCCGAAGGCTCAAACTCCGCCGCCGCCGAAAAAGAGGAAGAAGCGCCCGTTATCGACGCAAAGGTCTCTCCCCTTTCCGCTGATATCATAAGCGGCCTTGCAAAATGCAGCTATCTTCTGAGTGACGGAAAGCTGTCCGTCCGTGACGGCGATAACGTCTACACATCCGAAGATGAAACTGTTATCCTCGATTTTCTCGGCTCGGACTGCGAAAAATCCACTGACGATGCAAAGGCACATTACCGCTACGCAATGGCTCACGGCAGAGAACTGAAAAATCTGAAAGACGATGCGGCAATATGCGGCTATCTCCTCAACACCTCAGCTTCCGATTACGCAATAGAAAAGCTGTGTGCGGAGTACAGTGTTCACTATTACTCCGAAAACGGCGAACTTGCCGACCTGCTGTCCATCGAACTGCTGATAAAGAAACTTCGCTCGGTCATCGAAAAGGAAGGAATGACCGAACTGCTTGAAAAGATCGAACTGCCGCTGACGGAAGTTCTCGCATCAATGGAGGATATCGGCATTTGTATCGATAAACAGGGAGTTGAGGACTTCGGAACTTACCTGACGGAAATGATAGAGGAAACTCAGCAGATGATCTACGACGACGCAGGTCACAGCTTCAATATTGCTTCACCGAAACAGCTCGGCACTGTCCTTTTTGAGGAAATGGGACTGCCTGCAAAGAAGAAGACCAAAAGCGGCTACTCCACCAATGCAGAGGTTCTGGAAGAACTGCGGAATGACGCTCCTATCGTGGACAACGTGCTGAAGTTCAGACAGTACACAAAGCTCAATTCCACCTATGTTGTGGGACTTCTCGACAAGATAGCCGAGGACGGACGTATCCACACATGGTTCAGACAGACCGAAACAAGAACGGGCCGTATCTCCTCAACGGAGCCGAATATGCAGAACATTCCCGTCCGCACCGAACTTGGCGCACAGATGAGAAAGTTCTTCGTTGCGCCCGAGGGAAGAAAGCTTGTGGACGCCGACTACAGCCAGATCGAACTGCGTGTAATGGCTCATCTCTGCGGCGACAAGAATATGATCGAGGCTTTCAACTCAGGCGAGGATATCCACACATCCACAGCCGCTCAGGTGTTCGAGATGCCGTCCATCATGGTAACTCCCGAAATGAGAAGCGCCGCCAAAGCCGTTAACTTCGGAATAATCTACGGTATCGGAGCATTCTCCCTCGCCAAGGATATCGGCACATCCGTGGCAAAGGCGAAGAAGTACATCAACGACTACCTTGCAAAATACGAAAAGGTCAACGAGTTCATGGAAACTACTGTTGACAACGCATTCAAGGACGGCTATGTAACTACCATGTTCGGCAGGAAACGCCGTATCCCCGAGCTTTCCTCATCCAACAAGATGATGCAGGCGGCAGGCAAGAGAATAGCCATGAATACTCCCGTACAGGGCACTGCGGCTGACCTTATAAAGATAGCCATGATAAATGTTTACAACAGGCTCAAAGCCGAAGATATCGACGCTAAACTCATTCTTCAGGTACACGATGAACTCATCCTTGAAGCCTCGGAAGCCGATGCAGAACGTGCCGCACAGCTTCTGAAAGAGGAAATGCAGAACGTTTACGAAATGAAAGTTCCGCTTTCTGTGGACGTGCACACCGGCGATTCGTGGTATGAAGCAAAACAGTGATAAAAATGGAGAATTGAGAATGGAGAATGGAGAATGAAAGATAACATAATTCTTTCAAAGAGTTTTGATTTTGCTATAAGAATCGTAGAATTATATAAGTACCTTGTAAACGAACATAAGGAATATGTTCTTTCAAAACAGGTGTTGCGAAGCGGAACAAGCATAGGTGCTAATGTTAATGAAGCAGTTGAAGCACAAAGCAAAAAGGACTTTGTTTCTAAAATGAGCATTGCATTAAAAGAAACTTCAGAAACAATATATTGGCTGAAATTGCTTTATTCAACAAAATATATTGCCCAATCACAGTATAACGCCCTATATTCAGAGGTATATCAGCTAAAAAAGATATTGACATCAATAATTATATCTGCAAAGGAGAAAATGTCAGCAAATGATGAAAAATAATTCTCAATTTTCAATTCTCAATTCTCAATTAAATATAATCAATAAGGATAGCCCTAAGAGTATTTTTGACGATTTGTCTGCTCTGGACAAAATATGTGTCGGTGCTGACGGCTGGTCTGCTCAGGATTTCCTTGACGAAGCCGCAAAGGAAGGCGGAATAGTCCTCGCCGCTTTTGACGGTGACCGCATTATCGGCGCTGTTGCAGGCTTTACCGCTTCCGATACGGGAGAAATACTGACAGTTGCTACTGCTCCCGAATACAGGCGCAAGGGCATCGCACGGAAACTGCTTACGGAATTTTTCAGCCTCATCCCCGATGAGACCGAGACTATCGCCCTTGAGGTAAGACAGTCCAACACCGCCGCCATTGCCTTGTATGAAAGCTTCGGATTTGAAAAGGCAGGAGTAAGAAAGAGATTTTACCGTGACCCTGTGGAGGACGCAGATATAATGGTCAAAAAATTCAGAACTTGACTTCACAAGCTTTTGCAAGTTTCTTACGAAGACAAGTTTTAAGTCATCAGCTTCACACAAATCAATTCTGTTGATTATAAATATTAATTTGCAGGTGCTGCCTTTGGCAGTCCTTGCAATAACACAGAATGTCCGGAGGGCCGCCGAAGGCAGCCCCTACAAAAAATTCGCAACATGACATTTTATTTTGAAGATTGATTTGCGTGTATCAGCTTATCACATACATCAAAGAAAAGAAGGAATAAATATGCTTATACTCGGAATCGAAAGTTCCTGCGACGAGAC
>CADBAC010000196.1 GCA_902792495.1 Ruminococcus flavefaciens
TGATGATAAATGACAAATGTCACTGAAGAAGTGACTTGTAACATCTTACTATTTGTCTTGTGCTGTGATATCATATAGTTACAGTAAACGAGACATCTCGGAAAGGATGGTTACTATGTTACAAACTTTTGTTATCGCATTGATATTAGGACTTCCCGTAGCTTTACCTGCTTTTATCATCGCACTTATCATACACTTTTATAATAAGAAGCAGAGAAAGAACAGGCTTAATATGTGCGGAGATCCTAACTATGTAAGCAGATTTCACACTGATGATATGTCAAACACAGCAAGACTGTATCAGCCGATTGATCAGCCTGCACAGTTACGTTCCGAAAAGCCGAAGAAACAGAGAACTCCTCTCAGCAGTTCAACTGTAATGCTTCTTATCGGTACAGCGCTTGTAGTTCTTTCAGGCATTGCATTCGGAGCAGCAAACTGGCTTTCCACATCACCGCTTGGCAGAGTATGTATAATAGGCATAGCTTCAGCAGTGGCATTCATCATCAGCTTTATTTTCATGAAGCTTGTAAAGCTGAAGGGCACATCTGCTTCATTCTTCATGGTAGGAAGTCTGCTCATACCTGTTGCATTCGTCATAGCAAGCTACTATTTCATGCTCGGAAAATGGCTCTCATTTGAAGGCGGCGGTAGATTTCTCATGTTTGCGTCAGCCTTTATGATGACCGCAGCCGGATGTTTTGCAGGCTACAAGATCTATAAAACAAAGCATTTTGTATACTCAGGCCTTTCAATGACCTCGGCAGCCCTCTTATTCATAGCACTCCAGACCGCTCTCATCGACAACGTAACATCAATGTCTGTATTCACATCAGTCCTCATGGCATTCCAGGCAGTTCTTACAGCAATGATCTACGTATTCAGAGTTCACGAAAAGACACAGTTCTCAGAGCCGATAAAGCTTATCGGAAATATCACATCTGCGGTATATGCCTGTATCTGCTTCACATATGCATTTGCAACTATCACAGACCCGACATTCGGCACATTCTTCATACTCATCCTTGCTATCGGTCAGCTTATCTACTACGGCATAAGCAAAGAGCAGAAATGGATGCTTGGAATACAGACATTTCTTTCAGTGATACTTGCAGTTATAACCGCAACTAAGCTGAAAAATGAATCCTTACTTTCGTTTGAATACTCAATATATGCATTCCTTGTAATGGCGGCACTCATATTCTTCGTTAACCGTTTCGTTCCGAAGCTGAGAAATGTATTCTCGGTAGTTACAGCATTGGCAGCTATGGGCTTCGGATGTGTGTACGCTCTTGATGCCGGTATCCGGGGAAATATGCTCATTCCCGTACTTTTCTCAGTATTGACAACAGTCATTTTCTACCTCTACTGTTTCGACAGCAGAACACCTGTACAGGTTGCGGCAGGTCTGGTATCACCTGTGCTCCCTATCGCAATGGCTGGAAATATCGGCACATATCTGGGAATGAAGTATATAATGGAAAACGAGACCAAATACCATATCGTTTACGGTATAACCGCCATCATACTGGTTGCAATAACAGTTTTAATAACAGCACTTCCGAAATTAGCATTCGATATCCACGCAAAATATCCGAGAAAAACAGATGCAGTGCTTTATGCAAATATGGCAGCTGTACTTCTTCTCCTGATCGGACATACAAATTCTTCGATCTACGCATTCATCCCGATGATCGCACTCGCAGCACATTTCATCACATCAAACACCATGAAGAACAATATTACGGCGATAGGTTCAGGCATATTGTTCAGCATATTTCTCATCAGACTGCTTGAAGACGCAGAAAAGATCAGCGAAGAAGGAGAAATGGCGATCTTATTCAGCTGCTTCCTCATGCTTATGGCGGTATCAAAAATAGTCTTCCCGAAGGCAATTATCACTAAAAAGGACGGCAGAACGATATTTGACACAGCACTACTTTCAGGCTGGATCATCATACCTTTTATGTTCGAGCTTACATCTTCTGATGAATTCTTCGTATTACTCTCATTAGCTATCCTCACAGCCTGCATCGTAAAGAAGAATACAAAGGATGACCCGGCAGCAGTTATACTCTCAATAGCAGCATTATTCGGTGCAGCAGCACTTTTCAACAGACAGTTCCTGCTTCCGGAAAATCAGATGGTAGCAAACAAGATAACACTGGCCATAGTAGCAATGGTAGGAATAGCATTCAGAGTTATCTGGAGAAAGCACGAAAAAGGCGCAAAGATAGCTTCAAACATCATCTTCGTATGCACTTTCTCAGCACTTATGATAGATGCACTTTACTTTGAAAACGGCGGAAACACAGTATTCGTACTGGCAGTAACAACAGCAATACTCATAGCATCATTCATGATAAAGTCAAAGGTATGGTTCTCGGTATCCTCAATAGCCATCGTAACAATCATACTCTATGCAGCAAAGGACTTCCTCAGCTCACTCAGCGGTTGGGTATATCTCTTCGCAGCTGGACTCATCCTCATCGGAATAGCCGCAATCAACGAATACTACAAGCAGAAGGGCGAAAACGTAAAGTCAAAGCTTGCAGGTGTATTCAGCGACTGGAGATGGTAAAAAACGCCGCACCGAAGTGCAGCGCATAAAATGATATAGTTATTATACATACCCCCTGTATCCCTCACAAAGGATGCGGGGGGCAAATTCTTTGCACAGGTTTGTTTCATATTCAAATTCAAAGTCAAGATCCTCAACATACTCAAAAAAAGAATCCTTGTCATTGACTTTCAGGTATTCATTCTTGTGATTCTTGTAGCAAAGCATATAACCAAATCCATCGTTTCCGTAAGGGGAGTAGTCAGAATACTGACAGGTGAGACAGCACATTTGGTGATGAGTTATGGCTGAAGCATATCAATATTCCGGATTCAGTTGAAATAATCGGCAAACAGGCTTTTTCTATTTCTGATGTTGATGAATTTCATCTCTCCAAAAATGTCAGAGAGATCGCTTCGGACTCTTTCATAACACACAGCCTTTCCAAAATAGAGATCGATCCCGAGAATCCTTATTTTGATATGGTCAACGGCGCTATATTCAACGAGGCTCACACCGAACTCATTCTGATACCACAGTATATTAAAGCGGATGAATTTGTTATTCCCGAGGGAGTTGATACTATCCGTGAAAATGCCTGCCTTAACGCAAGAGATATAAGTGGTATCGTTATTCCTTCTACTTATGTTGGCGATTATCGTTTTATCGAGGATATGTACGGACTTGATAATGTTTTTGTAAGTGAGAATAATCCTGAGTATACCGACATCGACGGAGTGCTGTTCTCAAAAGATAAAAAAACTCTCCTTAAATATCCCGGCCACAAAAATTACTACGGCTCATATACCGTTCCTGACGGCACAGTGAAAATCGGTCCTCTCGCATTCTATTTCAATCATCTTGATGAACTGACTTTCCCCGCTTCTGTCAGTGAAATGGAGCACTACTCATTATACACGGTTTACCACTATCAGGGAATTATGACCTTCCTCAATCCTGATGTGAAACTGTCACGGTGCTTGACATATTTCACTCAGAGTTACGATCACGAAACCGGCGTAACTACTCATCTTGTTACGATAAAGGGATACAAGAATTCAACTGCTGCTGCTTTTGCCCGTGATAATGAAGCAAACTTCGTAGCAATTGATGACGAGTCTCCGCAGATCACGACAACAGCAAAGCCTGTTACAACAACTACTTCAACGACTACGGAAAAGTCCACTGTTACATCTGCAACCACTACCAAAGCCGCTGTCAATGTAAAAGGCGACGCAAATAACAACGGCAAGCTGGATGTTGCCGATCTTGTAACTGTCAGCAGTTTCCTTCACGGCAAGAAGGTAAATGCTATCAATGCTGAAAATGCCGACGTTAATACCGATAAGGTCATTGATGTTTTTGATCTTTGTTCACTTAGAAAACTCATGCTCGGTAAGTAAACATAAAAGCAAAGCCCGTGATACGCTCACGGACTTTATTTTTATATGACAGCTTCAATAAGGGATTTTATTCTATTCTGCGTTGTTACAAGTTGGCACTTTTGCGAAAAAGGCCGTTTTTTTAC
>CADBAC010000197.1 GCA_902792495.1 Ruminococcus flavefaciens
CAACGTCGAATTCCTCATCGGATACTGCGTCATTGTGTGAAAGTGCTGATGCGCCTTCACCGAGAAGGAGCGGAGTGTTAGGCATTACAAGAACGACCTTTGCGCCGCTGATAGTCTTTCTCTCTACGAATTCATCGGAAATACCTGCTGCGATCGAAACGAATACTGTCTCGGAGGTTGTGAATGGAGCGACTGTTTCAAGAACTCCTTCGATTATCTGAGGCTTTACTGCGAGAAATACGTACTTGCAGTTCTCCATTACTTCCTGTTCGCTCTTACATCCTGTGACACCGTATTCAGCAAGTGAAGCCAGTTTAGCGCTGTCGGGGTCGAATGCGAATAATGTAGTTGTGTTCTTCAGTTCGCTTGAAGCGATGCCTTTCATGATTGCGGAGCCCATATTTCCGGCACCGATAAAACCTATATTTGTCATGGTGATTTCTCCTTATAATTATATTATTCTTATATTATACAACAAGTTTATATAAAAATCAAGTATTAGTTTTTGATATGCGGTATTGCCTAAATCAATGAAATATGATAAAATACCTATCGGAGATGATAATTTATGGATAAGAAAGATAAAAAGAAGACCCGATATATGAGCGGATTCATCAACTACAAAACAGTGTCGTGCAGAATGTCTGAGTACGAAGAAAAAATGATAACCGAATTCTGCTGCCGTAACAACATATCAAAAAGTCTGTTTCTCAACTGTGCGGCCATGTATTGTCTCGATAAAAGGATAAGCACCGACGAACTGCTGAAGTATGCGGTAAATGAAACAAATTATGATTATAAGGAACTGATTGACAATGATAAACAGTTATGAGAATTGCACGCTTTGTCCGAGAAAATGCGGAGTAAACAGGTACGAGGGAAAGGGATACTGCGGTATGACTGCGGATATCTCGGCGGCAAAGGCTTTTCTGCATCAGTGGGAGGAGCCGTGTATCTCCTACAAAAACGGAGCAGGCACAGTTTTCTTCTCGGGATGCAATATGCACTGTGTTTTCTGCCAGAACAACACCATAAGCAATGATTATTTCGGCAAGACTATCACCAACGACAGGCTTGCGGAGATATTCCTTGAACTTCAGGAACAGGGAGCGGATAATATCGATCTTGTGACGCCGACCCATTTTGTTCCCGATATCATTGCCGCCCTCGATGAGATAAAGCATAAGCTTCACATTCCCGTGGTATACAACACGGGAGGCTATGAACTTCCCGAAACTATTGAAATGCTCAGGGGCTATGTGGATATTTATCTGCCCGATATCAAGTACTTCTCCCCCGAAGTTTCTATGAGATATTCTCATGCGGAGGACTATTTTGACTGCGCTTCAAAGGCTGTGCTTGCCATGATAAAGCAGACAGGAAAGCTGACCTATAACGATGAGGGCGGACTTGTAAAAGGCACGGTCATACGTCATCTTGTACTGCCGAAACAGCGTCACGATTCCATGAAGATAATGGACTGGATAGCTGAGAACACATCCCCTGACGAGGTGCTTGTCAGCATTATGAATCAGTACACGCCGTTTGAGCATATCCCCGAGGAGTACAGTGAACTCCGCCGCAGAGTGACGAAAATGGAGTACAACAGCGTAGCAGACCATGCCGCAGAATTAGGACTAAACGGCTTCACACAGCAGAAAAGTTCCGCAAGCGATAAGTATGTTCCCCTGTTTGACCTTACGGGGATCTGATATTCCTGAAAAAATTTTTTTGAAAAGTGTCACATATCTGTTTCTGCCTGCGTTATATATTACGAGACGTCTCAAAGAGGTGATAAAATGACATACGAAGATTCAGAAAAGCTGAAGGCTTTGTACAGGCTCTATGAGCAGCCTATGTACAGGATAGCCTATGCTGTTCTGCATGACAGCGGTCTTGCGGAGGATGCGGTCTCGGATTCCTTTGTGAGGATAATCCCGAAACTGCATAAGTTTGCAGACCCATCCGACAACAGGACCCGTGCTTACATCGTCAGGACAATAAAGTCGGCAGCCATAAGCATTTACAGAAAAAATAAAAAAAGAGTAGAACGGGAAATCAATATAGACGATGATACAGTACAGTTCCATGACCCTGCACAGGATGTTGAGAGCTATGTTCTCGATAAGCGGAGCAGGTCTGAGGATATCCTCGGAAGTATCGGAGATACCGACAGGAAGATACTTCTTCTGCGATGCAGGGACGAGCTGTCATGGAGAGAGGTTTCCGAAAAAATGTCCATCACCGAAGCAAATGCCCGAAAACGTTTTGAACGTGCACGTAAACGTATTATAAAAATGAAAGGAGAAATTCCTGATGAAAAATAACAGACTTCCCTCAAAAAAAGAATGGGACGAGATAGATGACGACGCTTTCTCATCATCTGAGATTCACGAATTCTCCGACAGATACGAGCGCCGCAAAGCAGAATTGCAGAAAGGAAATATCATGGACAACAACGAAAGAAGACGTGAAAAGGAATCCTCACGCAGAAAAATAAATCCATCAGCACTTATCGCTATGGCAGCAGCAGTTGCACTTGTGCCTGCATCAGTATTCGCAGTCAGCCATCTCGGCAGCAATAAAGCTCCCCTTACAGAAGTTGAGGTTTCATCCGTTGAGGAGACAACAGCCGGGGAAGTTACCGAGGCAGAGACCGAGCCCGTTTCCGAAGAAGCAGCAGAGGAAACCGAAGCTTCCGAATATTTCTACGCAAAGATCGAAAAGACCGCAGAATATCAGAATTACATCTACGTGAACTATCCTGCTAACGGTGACAGGATAAACGAGACACTTACCACAGAATTTGGCTGGCTTCCCGAAGGGGTAACTCTTGGAGGAGAAAACACCAACGTTGCAGGCAAATACCATAACGGCTACGGCGGAGGTATGACCCCCGGCAGGATGATCGTTCCCGAAAGAGGTATACAGGAAAGACTTGACAATTCCGCAGATTTTGAGCAGTATGAGACCGATGACAGAGTTATCATGATAAACTATCGTGTCGGCTACGAGGAAAACGCTCCCCATGACGAGGATTTCGTACAGGACAAGCCCGCACATATCAATTTCGGCAGAGAAGTCTGGGTAGCTTTCAAGGGTACGAAATACGTTCAGATGTTCTACATCACCGATGATTTCAGCAAGGACGATGCCCGTAAGATAGCCGAAAACATCCAGCTTGTCCCAACTGATGAAGAAACTGTCGGAGAGTGGGCTGACTGGGATGCAGAATCAGAAAACACCGGTGATGGTACTGTAGATGTTTATACTCCGCCAACTATAGAAAAGGACAACGCAAATCTTGTTAAAGTCGGTGATACTATCAATATCGGCTTCGAGCAGTTCGGGGAAGATATCAAGATAAACAGCGCACGTTATCAGGACAACTTCGACGGGCTCCACACTGACACAAGCGGATGTGAGACTGATTTCAGCGAATATCTTGACTCAAGCGGACGCATCATCAACCACAGAGAATGGATGAAGAGCGGCGACGGTGTAAACACTGTAGATACACTTGTTTCATTTGAAAATCAGCTGATGAAGGTGCTTGTTCTTGATGTGACATACACCAATACAGGAAGCGCAGATATCAATTACGACACTATGGGAAGCGTTATCTGTCCGACTATCCTTACAAATGATAACGGCAGCATGAAGAAGCCTTCAATGATAGCATGGGATTCAGAAGAAGGAATGTATGCAAATGATTCTTTGTTCCATCTCATGTGTGATGATATGATGTTCTCCTTCGATTCACCGAATAAGGGCAATAACAACCATGTCAATATCCCTGTGGGCGGAAGCGCTGATATTCAGCTTGCTTTCCTTGTCAGAGAAGATATGATCGGAAATGTTTACATCAATATCACAGGCGGTGACTTTACAGATCCCGAAACTCCTATTCTCGATCTGTGCGATCTTAAATAAGAACCTGTCCACATAGGGTGAATGTACGGATTATCAGGCATAATTTTGTTGGTGACAAGGCAAAAATCCGCCGACGGGCTGTCGCCCTTCAAGGATTTTTAACGCAGTCACCGGCAAAATTTGACGAAAAGACGTGCATGAATCCCTAT
>CADBAC010000198.1 GCA_902792495.1 Ruminococcus flavefaciens
GGCATATCGTGATCGCCGAGACGCTCCATAGAGAAGCGGATAGCATTTTTCAGATGGTCATAAACAGTATCTTCACCGCCGTTTGCGTATACGATAACTTCATCGAGGAAGTTCTTGTTTCCGCTTTCGCCGAGGTACTTTGCAATAGTCGGGAACAGCCAGAGAGCATCATCAGCACGGTAAGAAGGATGGCCTGTCTCCTTTGCGTAAACGCTGTTGGGGTCATTCTCGTCAGGGCAAGTCTCATGGCCTGCGTTGTGGTTGAACTTAACGAGAGGAAGTCCGCCGCCGTTGTTTACCTGAGCGGAGAGCATGAATCTTATCTTATCTGCTGCCATTTCGGGATCAAGGTGGATGATACCCTGGATATCCTGAACTGTGTCACGGTAGCCGTAGCCGTTTCTGAGTCCGCAGTAGATGAATGAAGCGGCACGTGACCAGATGAAAGTGATGAAGCACTGGTAAGCGTTCCATACATTTATCATGTTGTTGAATTCCTCGGAAGGAGTGTCTACCTTGAAGTTGTCAAGCTGACCGTGCCAGTAATCCTTGAGCTGCTTGATATCAGCGTCAACTCTGCCTGCCTGCTTGTACTCGTTAAGGATAGCAGCAGCTTCGTCGCTGTTTCTCTGACCCATAACGTAGGTAAGCTCGATAGTCTCGCCTGCCTTGAGAGTGATGTCGTTCTGGAGAGCGCCGCATGAGTTGCTGTTGAAGTTCATAACGTTGTCGCACTGTCCACGCTCAACAGCGATAGGATTTGAGTAAGTTCTGTAAGCGCCGATGAAGTTGCTGAGGCTTCCGTTTGAAGCTGAAACAGGAGCGCCTACAACGCCGAGGAAGCGGTCTCTGCGGTCTCCGCCGCCGTTTTCGCTGATAGTCTGCATGATTCGGTTCTCAACGAATCTGGTCTGGGAAATAAAGAGTGAGTACTGGAGGTTTACCTGATCCTGTTCGTAGTTATCCTCGTTTGTAAATTCAACGAAGCCGAAAACAGAAAGCTTTCTCTCCTTGCTGCTGTTGTTGGTTATCTTGCAGCGCCATACTTCATAGGTCTTGCCGTAAGGAACGTAGTAAGTAACCTCTGACCTGATATCAGCATACTCAGCGGAAATAACAGTGTAAGCGGTACCGTGGCGGCATTCGCTCTTGTACTTGTCGAGGGGCTTGCCTACAGGCTGCCATGAAGCTGACCAGTAATCGCCGTCCTCGTTGTCACGGATATAGATATAGCGTCCGGGGAGAGCCATATCGGAATTGAAGCGGAAACGGGAGATACGTCCGTTTGCGCCTGATTTTACGAAGCTGTAGCCTGCTGCATTATTTGAGATCATAGCGCCGTACTCGGGGTCTCCGAGGTAGTTGGCCCAAGGTGCAGGTGTAGCTGGATCAGTAATTACATACTCTTTGTTTTCAAGATCAAAGAATCCATACTTCATATTATATTTCTCCTTAAATAAAAGCATTGTGGCGGTAATATCCGTCCGCCTTCGCAAAAATTATACTAACATTATACCATTATTCAGCCATTCATGCAATAGTTCAGGGCGGTAAATCGGGCAATTATACAAGTTAAATAAATGTAAATATAATAAATGTGATAACTATATCAAGCCCAAAATAAAGCACAGCAGCTTGAGTTGTGACCGAAGCTGCTGTGCTTTAACATATGGGAAAGGGGAAGAGGAATTATTCCTCAGAATGGGATCTGCTTTTCTTGAATCTTGACTTCTGGCCGATATTCAGCGACATTGTAAGTATCTTGTCGGACTTGAAAAGTCTCAGAGCGAAATACATACATACAGCGAATATGATTATCTGATAGATAAGTCCGAATGCATATATTGCTGTATTTCCGAATATCAGGTTGCCCATTGCCATGAAGGTGTGTGTGAATGGTATCGCATATACCACTATTCTTACTGCCGTCGGAAGTGAGTTGACATCGGTAAGGATGGATATAATATATGGTACCATTACCAGAAGCATTATAGGAAGGATCACTGTCTGTGAAGCCTTGGCATCATTTGCCAGTGAACCGAGAACTATCGATATGGAAAGGCATATCATTATGGTGAAGAAGAACTGAAGTCCGATAAGCAGATAATCAACTGCCGAAAGGTTCAGTCCCAGCTGCCGGAAGGCATTATCTGTGGAAAGCATCTGTTTTGCTGCATCAGTAACTTCCTGGTCGATATTGGTGATACTGTCCTTCACGAAGAAAGTGAAGCCGATCATCATGACGCAGGCATTTATGAGAGCAACTATTGCAGCCGCCAGCATTTTAGCGCTTATGACAGACATTCTTGATACAGGTGCGGAAAGCAGAGTTTCAAGGGTCTTGTCTATCTTCTCATTTGATACGGAAGATATCAGCGACTGTGAAGTCATGATAAGCAGAACGAACAGTGCTATCGGAAGAGCGACATTCTGGAAAGATATCTTTGCTGTGATCTTACCGATCGAGATAGGAGCCCAGTTTTTATCAACGACTGTATTCTCGGTTATTTCGATAGGCGAATTGATACGCTCCAATTCTTCTTTGTCTATGCCCTTGGTCTCTGCTATGAGATTTCTCACACATTCATTGATAAGGGAAGATGCACCTACGTTGCCGTTTGAGATGTTAGCCATTGAAGCCGCCGAAGTCATTTTCGCAACAGACAGCAGTTCGGGCTTTTTCTCCTCCTCTATGCTCTTTGTGAAGCCTTCGGTGATGATGATGATATTCTTGATATTGTTGTCAGCGAGGATAGAAGCATAGTCATCGCCCTCAGTCTCGATCACGTTCACATCTGCATCGGCCGCTTTCAGTGCTTCGATAAGCTGCTTCGACAGCTCCGTATTGTCACGGTCACTGATGTTTACAGTAGGATGTGAAGCATCCTCCACAACGTCATTGATAGCGGTGGTCATGATATTGCCCATCATCATGAATATGAGGAGCATAATGCCGAGAGTGGCAAGCATCTGGACATTCACCAGTTCCGAGAGTTCCTTCTTCAAAAGGTTAATGAACTTCATTAGCATTCACCACCCTTTCAAAGACTTCTTCAAGGTTCGCCGCATTATAGCGTTCTTTCAGCTCGTCAGAGCGGCCTGTCACCATAAGGTGGCCCTTGGAGATTATGCCCACACGGTCGGAGACGAATTCGATCTCCAGCATATTATGTGAGGAAAGGAGGAAGGAGATGCCTTCTTCCTTTGCAAGCTTTTTAATGGTCTTGCGTATCTCGATGGCATTGAGCACATCAAGTCCGCTGGTAGGCTCATCGAGGATAGCAAGCTTAGGCTTTGTCATTACCGCACGGGCGAGAAGAAGCTTTCTCGTCATACCACGGCTGTAGCTTCCGATCTTGTCATTGAGTCTGTCGCCGAGGCCGCATATTTCCTTAGCTTTATCGACACAGACATTGATCTTGTCAAGATCCGTATCGAAAAGGCCTGCCATGAACTGAAGATATTTCAGTCCCGTCATATTCTTATATGCACCCGCTTCATCGGGAAGATAGGTTATACATTCCCTGACTTTATCGGGATTTTTCACAACGCTGTTTCCTGCTACCACAGCGTCGCCGCTTGTGGGAGTTATCAGCGTGGATATCATACGGATAGTAGTTGTTTTTCTTTTTTTTTTAGGGCCGATGAGAGCGAATATCTCTCCTTCTTCTATATCAAACGAGACCTTATCAGCGGCGAGGACTTTTGAATACTGCTTGGATAGTTCTTTTACTTCGAGAACTTTAGCCATGATTCCTCCTTGGATAGTAGCACGTTATAATTATGATTCGTGAAATTAAACAATTTACGACTTCATCATATCACACTTTTTCAGATTTGTCAATAGAAAAAGCTATTTATATAGTTGTTTTACACAGATTTAACAATAGCCAATGTTAAATCTGCGTTAAACAATTCCGTTTTCTATTGATTTCCCATTTGCTTTGGGATATAATAATGCCGTAAAGATAAGTTTAAAGGCAACACCGCACAAAGCTTGTGCTGAAGATGCGCCGACAGATTTTTCGTCAGATTGTATAGAAATTCCGCAGGCATACTATCGTATGTCAAGGGATGTATGTCAAGGGATTTCTGTGCAGGATGACGGAAAATATGTCCGCAGATTCAGTGCAAAGCCGTCAGGCGGGCTTTGTGCGGTGTTGCCTAAAAGGAGTATGAAAAATGGAAACCGAATTTTCGATATTCAACATATTCACCATGATGGGCGGACTTGCCTTCTTCCTCTACGGTATGAAAGTAATGTCCACAGGTCTGGAAAAGCTGACAGGCGGAAAGCTTGAAGCCGCTCTTCAGAAAATGACCTCAAACAAGATAAAGGCCATCCTTCTCGGTATGGGAGTGACCATTGCTATCCAGTCATCATCGGCTATGACCGTAATGCTGGTGGGCTTCGTAAACTCGGGACTTATGTCGCTCGGACAGACAGTAGGTGTCTGTTTCGGTTCGGACATAGGAACTACTCTCACGGCATGGATACTCAGTCTTGTCGGTGTAGAAAGCAGCAATCCATTCATAAAGATACTTAAACCGTCTTCTTTCTCGCCTATTGTAGCGCTTATCGGTGTTATGATGATAATGATCTGCAAGAAGCACAAAAAGAAAGATATCGGCAATATCCTCATCGGATTCGCCATACTCATGACAGGTATGACATTGATGTCAGGGGCTGTGGCACCGCTGGCTGAATCAGAAAAATTCAAGAGCCTTCTTACAGCTTTCAATAATCCTATCCTTGGCGTTCTTGTCGGTGCGGGATTCACGGGAATCATCCAGAGTTCAGCTGCTTCCGTCGGCATACTTCAGGCTTTTTCAACTACAGGCGGTCTGACTTACGGTATGGCTATCCCGATAATCATGGGTCTGAATATAGGAACCTGCGTTACCGCACTTATATCCAGTATCGGTGTAAGCAAGGATGCAAAACGAGTAGCCTGCATACATATATCTATCAAGGTCATAGGTACACTTATCCTTCTCCCGATAGTTATAATCCTTCAGTATGTCATCCACCTCGATTTCTTCAACAATACTATCGGATATCTCGGAATCGCTATTGCACACTCGGTATTCAATCTGGCTGTGACCATAATACTCCTTCCCTTCTCAAACAAGCTTGTCAATCTTGCTAAGTGGATCATCAAGGATGAAGAAGGCGAAAAGGAAAGAGACACCAAGAGAACTCTCACAGGTCTGGACGATATCCTTCTGAAAACTCCTGCTGTTGCTGTTCACTCATGCCTTAACGCAACAATGCAGATGGCTGATCTCACACAGGAAACTATCATCGCCGCTCTGAAGATACTCACCGAATACAGCGAAGAATCCGCTGAAACTATCACAGAGAACGAGGACATAATCGACGGCTTTGAAGATAAGATCAACAGCTACCTGATGAAAATTTCCAAGAGCAGTGTTACAGGCAAGGACAGCCGAAGCGTATCAAAAATGATGCACTGTGTCGGCAATTTCGAGCGAATTTCCGACCATGCGGTAAATCTTGTAGAGTCCGCACAGGAAATGCACGACAAGGGTATATTCTTCTCACCCGAATGTGTCAACGAGATAAACGTCATAACCGATGCCATAGCTGAGAATATCAACAAGGCATTCGATGCATACAAGAACGGCGATCTTGGTATCGCACACAAGGTAGAACCTCTTGAAGAAGTGGTGGACAACCTGAGCACAGAGCTGAAAAACCGTCACATCCGCCGTCTCCAGAACGACGAATGTACAGTTGAACTGGGCTACATCTTCCAGGACGTACTCACAAACCTTGAGCGTATCTCCGACCACTGCTCAAACATCGCAGGCTGCCTCATCGAGACAGACGAAAAGACCAACATCCACGCATATCTCCACGATGTCAAGGAGAATGACGAGACTTTCCGCAAGGAATACAGAAGCTATGCCGAGGACTATTTCAAGCGACTTGAGATCAGCGACGGCAAGGCAAGCTGATATACAGACACAAATGAGCCATAGTATCTTACGATACTATGGCTTTTTACATTATATAAAAATGGCTGCCTTCCGGCAGCCCCACTAATAACTATTCACTTCAGTTCATCAACAAGCTTTTCAAATCTCTCCATA